>NZ_BAAILP010000001.1:0-14743 GCF_054589055.1 Novosphingobium sp. 11B
TCCCAGCGCAGGCTGGGACCGCTGGCGGCTGTGCGCCCAACCTTCGTCAAAGCGCCCTCACGCTACGCAGGTTTTTTGCGGTTAGCGGTCCCAGCCTGCGCTGGGATGACGAGAATGGCCCTCAAGGCGTGACCGCGATCTCCACGATCACATCACCCGGTTCCAGCGCCTTCGCGCCGGGCTCCCAGAAGCCGATGCACTGCTCACCGCGATAGATGCGCACGCCCTTGCCGGTGGCCAGTTGATCCAGAGACTTGCCCACTTCCTCCGGGTGCACGGGCCGTTCGACCAGCTGCACCCGCCCATCCACCGAGGCGAGGTCGGACATGTACTCGGCGATGTGCTGCCCTTCCGCCGAGCCTGCCAGCAGCAGGCCGGTGAAGCGGACCGGGTTGATGACGTTGTCCGCACCCGCCTGCCGCGCCAGCAGTTCGTTGTCGTCGGCGCGGACCACCACGGTGATCGGCACGCCGGGCGCGAGGTGGCGCGCGGTCAGCACGATCAGGATCGAGGTGTCATCGCGCCCCGCCGAGACGAGGATCGTGCGCGCAGCGTCGATCCTCACGGCGGCCAGCGTCTCGTCGCGGGTGGCATCGCCTTCGAGCACGTTGCAGCCCTGCTGCTCGGCATGGCGCAGTCGTCCCGCGGACGGATCGACGACGACGATGCAGGCCGGGTCGGTGCCGCGCGCGATCAGTTCCTGTACCGCCTGCGAGCCGCTGACGCCGAAGCCCAGCACGACGACATGGTCGGACAGGCGTTCCTGAATGCGCTTCATGCGCCAGCTCTCCCAGCTATGCTTGATGAAGTAATTGTAGGCGGTGCCCACGAAGATGAAGATCACCGCGAAGCGGATCGGCGTGACGATCACCGCCTCGATCAGCCGCGACTTGTCGCTGACCGGCGCAATGTCGCCGAAACCGGTCGTGGTGATCGAGATCATGGTGAAATAGAACACGTCGAGGAAGCTGACGGTCCCGTCGTGCGTGTCCTTGAGGCCGTCGCGGTCGATCCAGTGGAGCAGCACCACAAGCATCACCAGCGCGAAGGCGCCGCCCAGCCTGAGGCCAAGGTCCGCCCATACCGGCAGGTCGACCGCGCGCTTGAGCGGCTTCGCCAGCTTGGGAGGCAGTTTCGGCTTCTTCATGCCGGTGATCAGGGGGCCTTGGGCAACTGGCCCAGCGGATCGACGGGCTGGCCGTCCTGGCGCACTTCGAAGTGCAGTTCGCTGCCCTTGGCGCGCCCGGTGTCACCGACCAGGCCCACGCGTTCCCCGGCGGCGACTTTCGCGCCTTCCTTTACCGTGACGCGGCTGAGGAAGCCGTAGGCGGTGAACCAGCCGTCGCCGTGGTCGAGCACGACGAGGTTGCCGAACTGGTTCTTCTCTGCCCCCGCGAACTTGACGGTTCCGGCAGCGGCCGCACGGACCATCGTGCCCTTGGCGGCAGGAATATCGATGCCGTCGTGGTAGTCGGAACCCGTCGTGTACCCGCGCCGCACTGTGCCTGCCAGCGGCCACGCGAACCGCGCGGAGCGAGGTGCCGGGGCCGCAACCACCGGCTTGGGTGCGGGCACGATGGTCTTCGCGGCACCCTTGGGTGGTTCGATCAGCGTCGGGATCAGCAGGTTCTGGCCCGGCTTCACCGGCGCGGCCGGATCGAGGTTGTTGGCGAGCGCGATCTGCTCCCACGGAACGGCGGTGTCCATCGAGATGGAGAAGGCGGTTTCCCCCGCCTTGACCAGATGGCGGCCGGTGCGCGGAATCCGCAGCTTCTGGCCGACGCGCACGTCATAGGGCGGCTGCAGGCCGTTGGCTTCGGCGATGAGGATGCGGGGCACCTTGGCGCGCGCGGCGATACCGCCGAGCGTTTCGCCGGTGGCGACGAGGTGTTCGGTCTCATACTCGGGCGCACCTGCGGCGGCCGGGGTGCGAGCCTCGATCACGCGGGCGGCGGTGGCGACCTTCTTCGCGGCAGGCGCTGCGGTGTCGGCAGCGCGGGCTACTTGCGCGGCTTTGCCGTCACGCGGGATTGCCAGCTTCTGGCCGACGCGGACCACGTAAGGTTCCTTGAGCGCGTTGGCCTTGACGATGGCGCTGGTCGAAACGCCCGCGCGGTTGGCGATGCCGTTCAGGGTTTCGCCGGACGCGACGACGTGGACCGTCTCTTCCTCTTTAGGAGCGGCGGCATAAGCGGGCGTGCTCGCAAGGGCGGCAGCGAGGAAGAGGGCGCGCTTCATCAGGCGAAACGCTCCGCCAGCGCCTGCATCGAGGCGTCGTGCGTAAGGTCGAGGTGCAGCGGTGTCACCGCAATGTAGCCCTCCGAGATCGCCTCGAGGTCGGTGTTGTGGCCCAGCGTGTGCTCGATCCCGTGGAGGCCGAACCAGTAATACGGGAAACCGCGCGGATCGCGGCCCTCGACGACCGATCCGCGCGCGTAGTCGTGGAAGCCCTGACGCACGACGCGGATGCCCTTGATCGCATCGGCGGGCAGCGCCGGGAAGTTGACGTTGACCAGCGTGCGCGGCGCGAAAGGCTGGTCGAGCAGCGGTCGCAGCACTTTGGCGCCCCATGCTTCGGCGGCGGCGAAGTCCACGCCGTCGCCCATGTCCTCGCGCGAGGGGACCTGGCTGAGCGCGATCGAACGGATACCCGCCAGCGCGCCTTCCAGCGCGGCCGAGACGGTGCCCGAATACGTCACGTCATCGCCGAGATTGGCGCCGCGATTGACGCCCGAGAGGATCAGGTCGGGCGGTCCGGGCAGGGCCTTGCGCAGGCCCATCGTCACCGAATCGGTCGGCGTGCCGGTCACCGAGAAGCGCTTTTCCGCGTGCTGGCGCATACGCACCGGGCGGGTCAGCGTCAGCGAGTGCCCCGCGCCGGACTGTTCCTCGCTCGGCGCGCAGATCCAGATGTCGTCGGAAAGCTGCGCGGCGATCTTCTCCAGCACATAGAGGCCGGGGGCGTTGATGCCGTCGTCATTGGTGAGGAGAATGCGCATATTCATGCCTTTAACCATAGTTGCGCAAGGGAGGCTACGCGAACCCGTTGCGGCACCGTATTTTCTTTCGTCATCGCGAGGGCCGCAGGTCCGTGGCGATCCAGGGCGGAATCGAGCTGCCCTGGATTGCTTCGCTATGCTCGCAATGACGAGGAAGGGTGGGACGAGGAAGGGTGGGACGAGGAAGGGTGGTCGCTTAGACCAGCGCTTCCAGCTTCTCGATCCCGCCCATCCACGGCTTGAGCACCTCGGGCACCAGAACCGAGCCGTCTTCCTGCTGATAGTTCTCCAGCACCGCGACGAGCGTGCGGCCGACCGCGAGGCCCGAACCGTTGAGCGTGTGCACGAACTCGGTCTTCTTCGAGCCTTCCGGCTTGTAGCGCGCGTTCATGCGGCGGGCCTGATAGTCGCCGCAGTTCGAGATCGAGCTAATCTCGCGGTAAGTGGCCTGACCCGGCAGCCAGACTTCGAGGTCGAAGGTCTTGCGCGCGGTGGCTCCCATGTCGCCGGCGCAGAGCAGCACCTTGCGGTAGGGCAGGCCGAGTGCTTCGAGAATGCCCTCGGCGGCCTTGACCATGCGCTCGTGCTCCGCCTCGCTCTCTTCCGGCTTGGCGATGGTGACGAGTTCGACCTTCTCGAACTGGTGCTGGCGGATGAACCCGCGCGTGTCACGCCCGGCCGCGCCCGCTTCCGAGCGGAAGCAGGGGGTGAGGGCGGTCATGCGCAGGGGCAGTGTCTCGGGGTTCAGGATGTCGCCCGAAACCGCGTTGGTCAGCGAGACTTCGGCCGTCGGGATCAGCCAGCGGCCGTCGGTGGTCCTGAACAGATCCTCGGAGAACTTGGGCAACTGGCCGGTGCCGTAGACGGCCTCGTCCTTGACCAGCAGCGGCACGGCGCATTCCATGTAGCCGTTGGTCGCCGTCTGCGTGTCGAGCATGAACTGCGCGAGCGCGCGGTGCAGGCGCGCCATCTGGCCCTTGAGGAAGGTGAAGCGCGCGCCCGACAGCTTCGCGCCCGTCTCGAAATCGAGGCCGAGTGCGGGGCCGAGGTCGGCATGTTCCCTGGGCGTGAAGGCGAATTCGCGCGGCGTGCCCCAGCGCGAGACTTCGACGTTCTGCGATTCGTCCTCGCCGTCCGGCACTTCGGCGACGGGAATGTTGGGCAGGCCCGCCAGCGCGTCCTGAAGCTGCGCGGAAAGTGCCTTCTCCTCGGCTTCGAGCGCGGGGAGGGTATCCTTGAGCGTCGCGACTTCGGCCTTGAGTGCCTCGGCCGTGGCGGTGTCGCCCGAACCCATGGCCTTGCCGATCGCCTTGGAGGCTTCGTTGCGGCGGTTCTGCCCTTCCTGCATGCGCGTCGCGACGGCGCGGCGCTGCTCGTCGAGGGCGACGAGGCTGGCGGCAACGGGCGCTACGCCCCGGCGGGCGAGGCCGGCGTCGAAGGCTTCGGGATTTTCGCGGATCTGGCGGATGTCGTGCATAGTGCCGCTGCCTATGCCGCGCGGGCGTTGCGCCCGCAAGACGCCGCGCCGGTTTATGACGCCGATCGGCCGTTGAAACGTGCTTATGGCCCGACATTGCAATCGGCAACAACGCGGCAAGGGGATCGTTGCACCGGTGACAGCCGCCGCAGGGCTGTCGGACCCGGAGTGCGTGAATTGCTCGAAGAAGACCCGAACGATCCGATGAACGAACGCCACGCCTCGCCCGGCACGCGCAAGGGCGTGCGAAAGATCGTCTGGATGGCGGCGGGGCTTGCCGTGATGTTCGTGATCGCGGCGGGAATCGTCGCCACCTCGATCGGTGTCCTGCAGCGTCCCGGTGCCGATCCGGGCGCCGTGCAGAAGGCACCGGCCGACTAGGACGCAGTTGGATGCAAGATCAGTTTCAGGAAGATCGCCGGAGGCGAAGTCACCATCCTTGGAGAAGGATGGTGGGCGCGACAGGGATTGAACCTGTGACCCCACCCGTGTGAAGGGTGTGCTCTACCGCTGAGCTACGCGCCCGCTCCGTTAGCGGAAGCGCGCCTTTAGACAGGCCGGATCGAATTGACAAGCGGGGAATGCAAGATAAATCGCTGCAGTATGACTGAAGAGACCCAGACGCCCGAATCCGCACCCGTGACCTCCGGTTCCGACGTGCCGCCCGATCACCTCGCGATCAATCCGCGCAGCCCCTTCTTCGATCAGGACAAGCTGCAGCGCGGCGTCGGCATCCGCTTCAAGGGCACCGTGCGTACCAATGTCGAGGAATATTCCATTTCCGAAGGCTGGGTACGCGTGCAGGCGGGCAAGACGCTCGACCGCAAGGGCAATCCGCTTACCGTCAAGCTGATGGGGCCGGTCGAGGCATGGTACGAAGACCTCGGAGAGAACCCGCCGGTCGCGAAGAAAGACTGAACTCCCGGAACGAAAAGCGCGCCGTCGCATGGGCGAGGGCGCGCTCTTCGGGGGATGAGAAGGTTAGAATTTTCCGGCGATAATGTCGCCGATAGGGTCGCTGCGGCGGCCCTTTTTCTTTGCCGGACTGCCATCACGGGCAAAGGCAAGGCGAACTTCGCCGCGATCGGGCTCTGCATCCCTGAACTTCGTGCCGGGCTTGGCGTTGTAGATGAAGCCCGAGACCGGCCAGTGCGTGTTGCCCAGATTGCGCGAGGGGCCGTACCAGATGCGCACTTCGCTCCAGTCGTTGTTCGGCGAGACGTCGAGCGCGGTGACGTTGCGCTCGATCTCGCCCGGCACCGACCAGTTGGCGTGGCTGAGCAGCACTGTGCGCGCATCGACGATGCGGCTGACGGTGGCGACGTGGCCGAGCTTCGAATTGTTGAACGGCTTGATCGCCATCACCGCGCCCACGCGCGGCGATCCGCCGGTGGCGTAGCGGCCCTTGGCCTGACCCCACCAGGTCCACGCATCGCCATAGAGCTGGATGCCCGAAGTGGTGCGCGCATAAGGCACGCATTCGAGGTGGCCGGGGGTATTGGGCACGCTCACGGCCGAGCCCGCGCCGCCGTCGCGCGCGCCGTCCGCGTCGATGACGGTCGCGGCCATGGCGGTTGCGGGAAGCACGCTCGCCAGAGCCAGCGCTGCAACGGTGATGTGTCGAAAAGCCCTCATGAACGCCGTTTTGCCCTCGGAACATTGCCATGCGTCTTCCGGGGTTGGTTAACGACGAGCGGCCGAAAGGTTCCGGTCGAGTTGCTCAAATCGGCTCGAACATTGAGCATCAATCGATTGCATCGACGTTAACGCGGATTTTCGCCCTTTTCCTGATGCCTTTGTAAATGCAGGTAATCGGCGGGCTTTTCGCGAAGTGGTCGGGGCTGACGCCGACGCGTCCTGCTCTTGGCAGGGCAGCGCGAATCACCGCAAAGCTTGCTAAATTCGCCGGAAATCCCCAAGCGGTGGGAATCATGCTTCCCCAAGTTATCATCATAGGCCGACCCAACGTCGGCAAGTCCACGCTGTTCAACCGACTCGTCGGCAAGAAGCTGGCGCTGGTCGACGACCAGCCTGGCGTCACGCGCGACCGTCGTTTCGGCGATGCCGAGCTTATCGGCCTGAAATTCCAGATCGTCGACACCGCCGGCTGGGAGGACGACGAGGCCGAGACGCTGCCGGGCCGTATGCGCAAGCAGACCGAGGCCGCGCTGGCGACCGCGGATGTCGCGCTGTTCGTGGTCGATGCGCGTGCGGGGCTCACCCCGCTCGACGAGGAGATCGGCAACTGGCTGCGCGCCTCGCCGGTGCCGGTGATCCTGCTTGCCAACAAGGCCGAGGGCCGCGCGGGCGAGGGCGGGCTGCTGGAGGCCTATTCGCTGGGCCTCGGCGATCCGATCGGTGTCTCCGCCGAACACGGCGAAGGCATGGCGGACCTGTTCGAGGCGCTGTTGCCGCACCTCGATCCGCTGCAGCCGCCCGAAGACGAATTCCCCGAGGAAGAGGACGAGGAAGCGCGCCTGCTCGCGCCGCTCAAGCTGGCGATCGTCGGCCGTCCGAACGCTGGCAAGTCCACGCTCATCAACAAGCTGCTGGGCGAAGACCGCCTGCTCACCGGGCCGGAGGCGGGGATCACCCGCGATTCGATCACCATCCACTGGAACTGGACGGACCCCAAGACGCAGGACACGCGTGAGGTTCACCTGATCGACACGGCCGGCATGCGCAAGCGCGCCAACGTGGTCGAGAAGCTGGAGCGCATGGCCGTGGCCGACGCGCGCCATGCGATCGATTTCGCCGAAGTCGTCGTGTTGCTCCTCGACGCCACGCGCGGGCTGGAGCACCAGGACCTGACGATCGCGTCGAAGGTGCTGGAGGAGGGCCGCGCGCTGATGATCGCGATCAACAAGTGGGACGTGGCCGAGGATGCCTCGGGCCTGTTCAACGGCATTCGCGCCGCGCTGGATGATGGACTGGCGCAGGTTCGCGGTCTGCCGCTGCTGGCGGTCTCCGCGCGCACCGGCAAGGGGCTGGACGAGATGATCGCCGCAGCCTTCTCCATCCGCGAGGCGTGGAGCAAGCGCGTGCCGACTTCGGCGCTCAACCGCTGGTTCGACGATGCGCTGGGCGCCAACCCGCCGCCGGCGCCGGGCGGCAAGCGCATCAAGCTGCGCTACATCACGCAGGCGAAGACCCGCCCGCCGGGCTTCGTGGTCTTCGGCACGCGCCTCGATCTGCTGCCGGAGAGCTACAAGCGCTATCTCATCAACGGGATGCGGCGCGAACTGGGCTTCGAATCGGTGCCGATCCGCCTGAACCTGCGCAGCGCCAAGAACCCGTTCAAGAAGGACTGAGGGCAAGGCCGGGGTATGAACTCCGGCCTTGTCGTTTCCGTCGTCCCGGACGACGGGGCGTCATGAAGGATGCGCCACCGCTTCCTCTACCGCCTTGGCCGCACCCGCTTCGGTCTGCACCGGGATCGGCGAGCCTTCCGCCACAGCGGCTTTGGCTTCGCGCCGGTCGCGATGCTGGTTCCATACCGCGATGAACAGGGCGGCGATCACCGGGCCGATGATGAAGCCGTTGAGGCCGAACAGTTCCAGCCCCGAAAGCGTCGCGATCAGCACCACGAAGTCGGGCAGGCGGGTGTCGCGGCCGACGAGGATCGGGCGCAGCACGTTATCGACCATGCCGATGATGAACACGCCGCAGAACACCACGATTCCGCCGTGCACAGTGTTGCCGGAGGCGAACAGGTAGATCGCGGCGGGCACCCAGATGATGCCGGTCCCGACGGCAGGCAGCAGCGAAAAGAACCCCATCAGCACGCCCCAGATCACCGCGCCCTCGATGCCCAGCACCGAGAACAGCAGCCCGCCGAGCAGCCCTTGCACCACCGCGACGACCACGGTGCCGCGCATCGTCGCGCGCACCACGAGCAGGAAGTTCTGGATCAGCGAATCGCGCGTGTCGGCGTGGAGCGGCATGCTGGTGCGCACCATCTCGCCGTAGCGGTCGCCGTCACGCAGCAGGAAGTAGCTGAGATAGAGCATCACGCCCAGCGCCGCCACGAAGCTCAGCGCACCCTGACCGACCGAGAGCACCCGGCCTGCGACGGTCTGCAAACCGCTGGTGATGCTGGAGCCGAACTGGCGGCGGATCGTCTCGAAATCGTTGAGGCCGAATTCGGCGACCATGCTGCGCACGCGGTGCGGCAGAGCGCCCTGGACCTGCTGGACGATGCGGCCGAAGTCGATCTGGCCGGTGGTGATCTTCTGGTAGAGGACCGTCGCCTCGTTGACGATGCTGATGCCAAGCAGGATCGTCGGCACCACGAACAGTGCGATCAGGCCGAACAGAACGATCGAGGCGGCAAGGTTCTTGCGTCCGTCCAGCCGTTCGGCGAGCTTCGCGGTCATCGGCTGGAACATGATCGCGGCGACCACGCCCCACAGGACAGCGCCGAAATACGGGGCGAGCAGATAGGCCCCGGCCAAGGAAATAAGCACCACGAGGACGGCGAAGCCGACATCCTCGGTCTGTAACCCACGCTTTTCGTCAGATCCCATTACCACCCCTTACAACGCAAAACCGCCGCTGCCATCCGATAAACGACGGCAGCGGCGGCGGTTCCCGTTGGGGTCTGTCGGTAAATCCGCCGCAGGCGTATTTTGCGGCACCGGCCCCAAATGCGAGCATCCGGCCCACCCGACCTCCCACGAGCGTACCATAGATGGGAGGTCGGGTGGGGGCGTGGGCCGGTGCCGCATGAGAATGCCCCGCAGGGCATTCTCACAAGCAAATCAGGATTCCGATTCGCCGGCCGGCTTGCTCTGGAGCTGGCAGTAGTTCTGGATGCCCATGCGGGCGATCATGTCGAACTGCTTTTCGAGGAAGTCGACGTGCTCTTCCTCGCTCTCGAGGATGCGGGCGAAGATCTCGCGGCTGACGAAGTCGCGCACGGTCTCGCAGTGGGCGATGGCTTCCTTGAGCATCGGGATCGCGTCGTATTCGAGCGCGAGGTCGGCCTTGAGGATTTCCTCGACCGTTTCGCCGACGCGCAGCTTGCCCAGGTTCTGGAAGTTGGGGAGGCCGTCGAGATAGAGGATGCGATCGGCCAGCACGTCGGCGTGCTTCATTTCGTCGATCGACTCATGGCGCTCGTACTCGGCGAGCTTCTTGATGCCCCAGTTGTCCAGCATGCGATAATGCAGCCAGTACTGGTTGATTGCGGTGAGCTCGTTGAACAGCGCCTTGTTCAGAAACTCGATAACCTTGAGGTCGCCCTTCATCGCGCGGAAACTCCTATTCTGGAGCCGCGGCCTATATCCGGCAATGTCGAGTCGGGCAAGTCAGGTCATGAATTACGCGGCGGCAGCTATTCCCATTCCGGCGGACGAAACTTCGTCGGCGATGATGTCTTCGGCTTCGTCCAGGCACTGGCGGCACTGCGGGGTGCGGCCGAGCGAGCCGTAGATCGCTTCGGCATTGCCACGCACACGGCGGGCTGCGCAGCGAAGTTCGGTCTCTCGGATGGCATTGCAGATGCACACGTACATGAGCGAATCCTTGTGTTCTTCGCTCAATATATGCGAGTGCGAATGGATCGCAATAGCGAAAATGCATCACGCCATACGATTGTTCAGCGGCTTATTGTTCAAAAGGCGGTGCTCCACGAGCGACCGCCAGAGCCATTCGAGCGGCCCGCGCCGGAAATGCCGCAGCCAGACCGGGCTCCACGCCAGCATCAGCGCCCAACCGCCGAGCACGAACAGCCATTGCCGCGCAGGCGGGATCTGACCGTAAAGTCCGAGGCCCCAGCCGTAGAACACGAAAGTCATGACGAGGCTGGTGGCGATGTAGTTGCTGAACGCCATTCGCCCGGCGGCGATCAGGCGGCGGCCGAGCCACGTCGGCGCGATTCGGGGCGCGGCGAGCACCAGCAGCCCGGCATAGCCGACGCCGCCCAGTACGTGTGGCATGGCGAGCCCCCATACGAGCGCGGCCTGCATGGCGACGGCCGGGAAATGGCGCGGCCAGGCCCAGCCGAGGAACATTAGGGTCAGGGCCATCCCCGCGAACGTGCAGGCGAGCGAGACTTCGATCAGGCGCTTGCGGCGCAATGTTCCATCGAACAAGCCGGCCCGATAGAGCGCCATGCCGATCAGCATCAGCGGCAGCGTTTCGGAGAACGAGCCCGATATCATCTGGATCTGCCAGAAGGGGCGTTCGATCAACTTGACCCGCAGGAGGTCGAGCCAGCCAAGCCGGGCCTCGTGCACTTCCTGCGCTGCCCAGTCGTACATCGGCTGCAGTCGGGCCGCGAGCAGGCGCAGTTGCTCCGTCGTGGCGACGTGGTCGCGCACGGCGTGTTCGGCGTCGATGGCGGTGGCGGCGTCGAACATCCCCCAGATGTGCCAGGCGTAGTAGAGAGCAAGGGCGATCCACAGCAGCATCCGGTCGCTGAGCGGGCGCATCAGCAGCGCCGCGATGCCGCAGGCGGCGTAGAGGAACAGGATGTCGCCCCACCACAGCAGCAGGTAATGCGCGATCCCCAGCAGCAGCAGCCAGCCGAGCCGTCGCAGCTGGATCTGGTCGCCGTCGCGCCCAGCCGCCTCCGCGCGTTCGTGGAACAGCACCAGCCCGGCGCCGAACAGCAGCGTGAACAGCGCCCGCATCTTGCCCTCGAAGAACAGGAAGCTGAACGCCCATGCGGCCTCGTCCAGCGGGCTGACGGGATGGAGGAGCGCCGGCGTCGTCGTGCCGATCATCGGCCCGGCGAACCCGGCGATGTTGATCGCCAGGATGCCGAGCACGGCGACGCCGCGGATCAGGTCAAGCGTTTCCAGCCGCGCCGGGGCAGCGGCGGGCGCATCCTCTTCGGCGAGGTCGGAGAGGGTCAGTCCCTGCTCGCCAGACACCCGAAGCCACCGGCGGTCAGGCGGGCACAGGCAGCGTCGGCCTCGGCCTTCGAGGCGAAGCCGGTGGCCTGCAGCTTCGTCAGCCGTCCTGCGGGCACCAGCGCGCGCGGATGACCGGCAAGTTCGGGGCGGCCCTTGATCTTGCCCCACAGCGCCTCGGCATTGCCGGGCACGCCGAAAGCGCCGAGCTGGACGCGCCACGGGCCGGAGGCTGCGGGTTTTGGTGCTGGGGGCTTCGGGGCAGGTGCCGGTTGCGGCCCAAGTGGCTTGACCGGCGCGGGCTTGATTGGCGCAGGAGCGGCGCTGCGGGGCAGGGTGTCGCTCGTTCCGGCGGCGCGGGCGGCTTCGGTGACGGCGCGCTTCGCCTCGGTCACCTCTGGCGCGCGGACCGGCTCGGCCATGGCGAGGCGGGTGCCGAGTTCGGCCGAGGCGCTCTGGCGTTGGAGGTTCGCCTGCGTTTCGGCCGCGATCTTCTGGGCGAGGACGACGCTCTTCTGACGGTCCGCCAGCGGGATGTTGCGGTCCATCTGCTCCAGCGCGCTTTTCGCCTGCGGGAGCCCGGCCGCCTGCGCGAGGCTGGCCAAGGCATAGGCGCGCACCCAGTCCTTGGGCACGAGGTCGCCGTTGAAGTGCGCGACGCCGAGAATGTATTGCGCGCGCGGATCGCCGCGAGCGGCGGAGTTCTGGATATAGGGCAGGGCGCGCTGGCGCTCGCCGCGCTGGAACAGCAGCAGGCCGTAGGCGTCGGCGGCCTGCACATGGCCCTTGGCAGCGGCCTTGCCGTAAAGATCCTCGGCGCGGGCCAGGTCGAGCGGCTCGCCGCGTCCCAGCTTGTAGGCCTGCGCCAGGTTGAACTGCGCGTCGGGGTCGCCCTGGTTGGCGAGCGGCTGCCAGATGCGCACGGCGTCGTCGTAATTGCCGCTGGACCACGCATCGACGCCGTCTTTTACACTGGTTCCGGCCATGTCGGCGGCGAGTCCCGCGCTCCATGCGGGCACGGCGAGCGCCACCATGGCGGCGGTGAGTATCGGGAGAATCTTGCTCACGTCGTCGGTGTTCCGCTACTGCCCCGTAGAAGGTCCAGGATCCCCATGAACCACGGATTGTGGTAAGCTAAAAGCGTTAACGTGGGGTGCACTCTGAATCGTCACACTTGCGCCGGTGAACGCCCGGTTTCGCCCCTCTAAGCAATTAACCGTAAATTAGGAACGATCTGGCACTCCCATCGGCAGGGCACTGCGCCCGCCGTATAGGGGAATCGGTTTTGCGCGTTTTGGCTTTGGCATCGCAGAAGGGCGGATCGGGCAAGACGACGCTGTCCGGCCATCTTGCCGTGCAGGCGCAGCGCGCCGGAGCCGGGCCGGTCGTGCTGATCGACATCGACCCGCAAGGCTCGCTTTCCGACTGGTGGAACGAGCGCGAGGCGGAGATGCCGGCCTTCGCGCAGACTACCGTGGCGCGCCTTGCCGCAGATCTTCAGGTGCTGCGCCAGCAGGGTTTCAAGCTGGCGGTGATCGACACCCCGCCCGCAATTACCCTCGCGATCCAGAGCGTCATCGCCGTCGCCGAACTCATCGTCATCCCGACCCGCCCCAGCCCGCATGACTTGCGCGCGGTGGGCGCCACCGTCGACTTGTGCGAGCGGTCGGGCAAACCGCTGGTCTTCGTCGTCAACGGCGCCACGCCCAAGGCGCGCATCACCGCCGAGGCCGCCGTCGCGCTCTCGCAGCATGGCACCGTGGCCCCGGTCACCGTGCACCAGCGCACCGATTTCGCGGCCTCGATGATCGACGGCCGCACCGTCATGGAGATCGACCCGAACGGTCGCTCCGCCGCCGAGATGGCCGCCTTGTGGGCCTATCTCGCCGACCGTCTCGAAAAGAATTTCCGCCGCACGATTTTCGCCGCACCCGCTGTCGGACAGCCGGTGCAGGGAGGCGTGCTGCGTCCGGTGGGCGGTTTCGGCCGCCGTGTTCCGGCCTGATTTGGGGTAGATGCCATGAAGAACCGCCACAGCAACAGCGCCCGTAACGCAGGCTTCACCTTGTGCTCGGCCATGGTCGCGGCGCTGCTCGCGGGCTGCGCGGGTGGGCCGCACGGTGTCGCCAGCGCGGGTGACACGCGCGTGGCCGAGGGGCAGGTCGCCGGAGTGGACGAGGGGGCCCTTTCCAAGGTCGAGGCGCGCGTCGCCAAGTCGCCGCGCGACATGGGCGCCCGCTCGGCACTGGCGCAGGGCTATCTTGCCGCGGGTCGCTTCAATTCGGCCGCCACGACCTTCGAGGACGCGCTGGCGTTGGGCGACCGCAGCCCGCGCACGGGGCTCAGCCTCGCGCTGGCCTACATCGGTTCGGGCCGCAAGGCCGAGGCGCTCGACGTACTGCAGCGCTTTGCCAACAAGCTCCCGGCGAGCGACTACGGCCTCGCCGTGGCGCTGGCGGGCCAGCCTGCGCAGGGCGTCGAGGTGCTTTCGCAGGCCGTGCGCGGCGGCGAAAACAACGCCAAGACGCGTCAGAACCTTGCCTATGCTTATGCCCTCGACGGCCGCTGGGCCGAGGCACGGGTGATCGCGTCGCAGGACGTCTCGGGCGATGAACTCGAAGCGCGCCTGCAAGACTGGGGCGCGAAGGCGAGCCCCGAACAGGGCCGCGCACGCGTCGCCGGCCTGCTGGGCACGCCGCTGCGCCTCGATCCGGGCCAGCCCACCGCGCTGGCACTGAACGGTATCGATCATACCCCGCGCGTGATGATGGCTGCGGCCGAGCCGGTTGAGCCTGTCGCCGAACTTCCCGCAACCGAAGAGGCCGCGCCTGCTCCGGTCTTTGCCGAAGCACCTGCGCCGGTCGCTCCGGCGTTCGCGGACGAGGCGCCGCGCCGCTCGATCGAGCGCGCTTTCGACGGCAGCCTCGCGCGCATGCAGAAGCCGCAGGTGAAGAAGGCGGCGGCGAAGGCCGCTCCGGTTAAACAGGCCGTGACTGGCCAGTCGGGCAGCCATCTGGTGCAGCTCGGCTCGTTCAGCACGATGGACGGCGCCAAGCGGGCCTGGGCGATCTTCCAGAAGCGCGACCCCTCTCTGCGTGGCCATGCGCTGCGGATCACCGAGGCCGACGTCAACGGGCGTCGCTATTACCGCGTCGCCGCCGAAGGTTTCGCGCGCGGCGTGGCGCAGTCGATGTGCTCGACCGTCAAGGGGCGCGGCGGCGAATGCCTCGCCTATGAGGATGGCCGTTCGCTGCCGGGCGCGGTCGCTGCGCGTGGCAGGCCGATGCTGGCGAGCCGCTGATCACATGACGTCGTCCCGGACTTGATCCGGGACCGCTGGCCGTGAACAGCCCACCTCGCGGCGCGCGCAGCAAAGTCGCACCTAAAGACAGCCACCGGTCCCGGATCAA
>NZ_BAAILP010000002.1:0-13753 GCF_054589055.1 Novosphingobium sp. 11B
ACGTCAAACCAACGTTTGGCGCCGCATCAATTTCGTCAACCACTGCTCGAGCTCCTCAACGTCTCGCGCAGATCTACCCCTCAAAAACCAACCAGAATACGTGGGGTCGGTGCAGCGGTTACCGATCTCCTCCTCGATGCAGCCTTTCTCCCAGCGGAACAGCAGCGCGCCGAGATGAGATTTCAGCGTTGCCCAGCTGTCAGCATGCTTGCCTCCTCATCGACGAACCCGCCGAAGCGCAACCCGCTTTTTGCAAGCGCCTGTAACAGCCCGAGGGTGGATTCATGACCGCCGCCATCGCAACATGGACGCCATGCGGCGCCAGCGCGCCGCCGAGCGCCCGCCCGACAAGCGATCGAACCGCACCGCACTCGGTCGCACCTTCCGCGACGATTGCGATCCGGCTCAGAAACAGCTCGGGATCACGTGCGCGATGCTGCTCGGTGACGCACCACCTTCGTGCCGCCCGACAGCAGCCTCGATCTCCTCAAGATCGGCTTGGGGTATCGGTCGTGCCACGCGGCCTCCTTAGTTGCGCGCAATCTGAACCGCGCAATTAAGTGAGGCAATGCGCAACCATTTCGAGAATCGCGCAATTATATCCATTTCGCGCAATCTTAGTTGCGCGATGGCTGTCAGTCGTCCTTGGCAGCGATATGGCTGCAATATGAGCAAATTCCCTCATCGTAGCCCGCAAGCGCATCCTTGATAGGGATCCGAGAGTGACAAACCATGCAGTTTTGCCATTCGAACGCCTCCCCGCACAGCGCGCAGCCGCCCTCGAAGTTGATATAGGCGTCCTCTCCGCAGGCCGGGCATTCGAACACGGGGCCGGATTCGCCGCTATCCTTCATCCGAATATAGGCATCCGCTTCCAGCGCGCGTTCGACAGACTCTAGGATCATGGCATCGACGGTGGGCGCGGCTCCACAGGCTTGGCAGAGTAACGCCATATTCGCTTGATCGGTGTTGAGCGGGTCATTCTGCGCAATGAGAGCTGAACCGCAATCGTCGCACCGGAGATGGGCCGCCGCCACGGTTGTCGCCACCGGAATAGAGCGGTGTGAACAGGACGAGCGGCTCGTCATAACCATCGAAGAAGGCGGTCATTAAGCCGAGCGATTGACCGGGAACGGCTATGTCGGGCACGAGGTAGATCTTGAACCCGTTATTGATATGGGCCGTCAGGATGAACTCCTTGCCAGCCTTGATGATCAGACTGAAGCGTCCGCCCGGAAACTGCACTGGCTGAAACCCGTAGATCAGCTGACCGAGGTGCGAGAGAATCTCCGGATGATCGAGTGAGAACATGCGGGTCATATAGAGGCCGAGCGCCAGATTGGCGAAGCCTTCCGATCGCGCGACGCGTGCCCTCCTGAATCCCCCGCCGCTTGATCGAAGCGAGAATCTTTCTGTTGATCGCGACCCGCGTTTCGAGCTGCCTAGCCGTCAGATTACGCTTTTTCATCGTGCTCTGCTGGAAGCCATATTCCCAGGCATTGATGATCCCGCGCTCATGGAAGAGCACGGTCCGCCCAGCTTCAATTCGTTCATTCACGCTCCTCAACGAGACGGGGCAGTTCAATCCCGATGCGATTGAGCGCTAGCTGGCACACATGGAGAACAATGGAGTGCGGCGCGCGTATACGCGCGGTGAATTTGGAACGAGCGAGTTGCCTTGATGCAGTTTTGGTCTGACGAGCTGGAACGGCTTCGTAGTGGAGCCAAGATTCTCAAGCCCCACGTCGCAACGCGGAAACGTCCAGACGCGGCCTGACATGAATCGATTTTCATGGAAATTATAACCTGAAGGTTATAATATGTATTTACTCCCTACAGGGTATATCTCTTGATAATACCTTGTAGGGTATATATCATGAATATACCTCGCAAGTTATAGGAGCGGCGCTCATGGAACAAGTGGTACGGCTTCCTAGTCAACTAGGCGCTCTGCTTCAGACGGAGCGACGGCGTCGATCCATGAGCCAGACGGACCTTGCTAGTAAAGTAGGGACGCATCAAAAGACGATTTCTGCCATCGAGAACGGAAGTGAGGGAGCGAAGCTTGAAACACTTCTGGGCATCATCGCTGCTCTCGATCTGGATATGCAGATCGTACCGCGCCGAAAGACCGGCAAATCGATCGAGGATGTCTTTTAGGCTATGGCGCGCAAGAAAAACCATGCTCCTCTCGATGTCCTGATCAACGGGCGCCTTGTCGGCCGTCTTGAAAAGGCTGCCAATGGTGCGACATCCTTTCAATACGCCGCAGAATGGCTCCAATGGGAGCACCGGTTCGCGGTATCGATGTCCTTGCCGTTGCGCCTGGATGCTTACCGCGGCGCGGAGGTTGCCGCCGTCTTCGACAATCTGCTGCCGGATCGCGACGCCGTGCGCAGGCGTGTTGCAGAGCGGATGGGGGCGCAAGGCACAGACTATTACAGCTTGCTGGAGGCAATTGGACGCGACTGCGTCGGCGCGATGCAATTCATTCCCGAGGGAGCGGCTCTGGATCCCGCAGGACCAATCGAAGCCCAAGTGGTCAGCGATGCGGAGATAGAGGCAATGCTGGCGGACCTTGCCAGCGCTCCTCTGGGTGTCGACCGTGAGCGGGAATTCCGGATATCGGTGGCTGGCGCGCAGGAGAAGACGGCGCTGCTGCTGAAGGACGGGCGCTGGTGGCGACCACTAGGCACCACCCCGACCACACATATCCTCAAACCGCAACTCGGCCAGATTCCGACGTCCGACGGTATGATCGACATGTCCGACAGCGTCGACAACGAGCACTATTGTCTGAAGCTGATGGAGGCCTTCGGGCTGAAAGTGGCGGCGACGGAAATAAGCACATTCGGACAACGGCGCGTCCTCGTCGTAGAGCGGTTTGATCGCCGTTGGCGCGATGGTAGCCGCATTCTGCGCCTCCCTCAGGAAGATTGTTGTCAGGCACTCGGAATTCCACCAACGCGCAAATACCAGAGCGATGGTGGGCCAGGCATGCGGCAGATGCTCGAATTGCTCCGGGGTACCAATGATCCGCAAAGCGACCAGGCCGCCTTCTTCAAGAGTCAGATACTGTTCTGGCTCATGGGCGCGACGGACGGGCACGCAAAGAATTTCAGCCTTTTCCTCGAGCCGGGAGGTGGGTTCCGATCGACGCCCTTCTATGACGTCCTCTCGGCCCAGCCAGCGTTCGACAAGGGCCAGATCGCCCAAAATCAATTCCGCATCGCAATGTCGGCCGGCAAGAGCCGCCATTTCCGGATGTCGGAAATCATGGGGCGACATTTTGTGCAGAGTGGCAAAGCTGCAGGCCTCAGTGCGAAACTGATGTCCGACGTAATCGCGGAGCTTCTGGATACGGCGGTTAGCGCCCCGGGAAAGGCATTGTCGGTCATGCCCGACGACTTCGCGGCAGGGGTCCACGAAAGCGTCTCGGCTGCTTTGACAGCGCGATTGCCACGACTGGCCAGTTCCATGGCAGATCTTGGTGAATAATAACGGTATGCAGTGAGGCTGCTTGGGGAACCTGTCAGTTGGCGCGGAGCCTGCGAAGCCGATATGCCGACGCATTCGATGGTGCTCACCACCGAGCCAAGCGCCCGGATCGCAACACTCTCGATGATTCGACCAGATACCGCGATTACCCGAGGTCCACACAGGGGCGTCTGCTGAATGGCAGGAATCTGCGTCGTCGACGATGCCTCACACTGAAGGCGACGGGCAGCTATCTGCCGAGCTGGAACAATAAGCTGTCGTCCCGGAATCGGCCAAAGTGCGGACTATTCGCGGACGTCGGGCGCTTGCCCGGCTACTCGGCGTAAGGCTGCGAATGCGGTCCTGCCGAAAGTGTCGGGACCGATATCATTTCCGGCGAGCCAAGCCTGGGTCGATAATTTCAGAATACCGATTGCGGCCGTCGCAGTGACGCGGCATTCGATGTCGAGCTCGGGGCGTCCCTTTCGCTCAGCAAGTGCCTGAGCGAGGACGCGCTCAACCTTCTCGTACTTGGCCTGGTCGCCAGCGCTGAGCGCGGGGGTGTCCTGAATGAGCCTGGCAAGGTTGCGCGCGGGTTCCGTGATGTGACTTCCCGCCAGTTCCAGAAAAGCGTTCTCGACCATGTCCAGCAAAGGCTCTTCGGGGGGACGACGCCCTATCGCCTCGGCAATGAGGGCCGGAAAATCGGCCTTGGTGGAGAAGACGATCTCCTCCTTCGACCCGAAATAATGGAACAGACTGCGCCGCGAGACGTCTGCAGCTTCGGCGATGTCGTCGAGTGTCGTCGCCTCGAACCCGCGCTCCAGGAACAGGCGCATGGCTTCGTCTTGGATGCGGGTGCGGGTCTGCGATCGCTTGCGTTCGCGCAGGCCGATCTTCACGGGTGAGATAGATTCTTGCACGTCTTGTATATTTGCACTGAGTGCACAATATCGCGCTCAGCGCCCTCCTGTGGCTGATCGATGCGAAGGATAGCAAATATGGCGAGCTGGACCACCAAGGATATTCCCGACCAGTCCGGCAGGCTGGCGATCGTCACCGGAGCGACCGGTGGACTGGGTTTCGAGACAGCCCTCGCTCTGGCCGCAGCCGGCGCCGAGGTGATCCTCGCGGCCCGGAACCCGGACAAGGGGCGCGCTGCCGAAACGCTTATCCGCAGCCGTCATCCCGGTGCTCAGGTACGCTTCGATCTCGTCGATCTCGCCAGCTTTGCCTCGGTCCGGGATTTTGCAGATCGGCAACTGGCAAGCGGGCGCCGGATCGATATCCTCGTCAACAATGCCGGCATCATGGCGCTGCCTCGGCGTGAAGCCACGATCGACGGGCATGAGATGCAGTTCGCGACCAATTACCTGTCGCATTTCGCGCTGACGGGGCTGCTGCTGCCGCTGCTGATTGCGGGGAGGGCGCGCGTGGTCGAGGTCTCCAGCATAGCCCATCGCAGCGGCAATATCCGGCTTGAGGACCTTGATTACACGCAAGGCTACAAGCCCTGGCCGGTCTACGCGCAGTCCAAGCTCGCGATGCTGATGTTCGCGCTCGAACTGGACCGGCGCAGCAGGGCGAAAGACTGGGGGCTGACCAGCGTCGCGGCGCACCCTGGCGCTGCTGCCACTGACCTGATCGCCAACGGCCCGGGGCCCGGCAGCCGGCTGATGGCCTGGGGCGGCTCGATCGCGCTCAAGCTGATCGGCCATTCCGCCGCTGACGGCGCACTGCCGCAAGTGATGGCAGCGACCATGCCGAGCATCCGGGGAGGTCAGTATTTCGGGCCGCAGGGTCTGCGAGAGCTGAAGGGCCCGCCGGGCCCTGGCAAGATCGAACCGCAGGCGCTGGACGCCGAAGTGGCCGCGCAGCTCTGGTCTCGTTCCGAGGCGCTGACCGGCATCGCCTTCGGCTGAAGCATAGGCGATGTTCCATCTGATCTTCGCACTGCCATGGGCCTACGTCGTTGCGCGCACGCTGATGCCGCTGCCCTGGGCAGACGGCATCAAGCTGGCGATTGCCCTGGTGCTGCTCGTCGGCTCGCAGTCTCATCTATGGAGCCGCCTTTCGTCGGGATCGGTGTTCAGTCCGGAATTCCCGCGCCCGTTCATCATTCTGCTCAACTGGCTGTTCGGAGGCATCGCCCTGCTGGCCGTCTTCCAGATCGCGCTCGACGCGGTGAGGCTGGTGGCATGGTTAGTCGGGATCGGCGGCGCGGCCCCTTGGGTTGAAGCTCGCTACGCCATTGCCGGGATGGCCTTCGTGCTGGCGGCGATCGGCGTCTGGCAAGCCATCGGCGTGCCGCGCCTGCGTAAAGTCTCGATAGCGATCCGGAACCTTCCGGAAGCCTTCGACGGCTATACCCTCGTTCACCTCACTGACTTGCATATCAGCAGGCTCTTTCCCGCGAGCTGGACCCGCGCCGTGGTCGAGGCGGCCAATCGTCTGGAGCCTGACCTGATCCTGATAACGGGGGACGTGATCGACGGCAGCGTCGAGAACCGGCGTGCAGGCGTCGAAGCCTTGCGCGGACTGAGTGCGCGCGATGGGGTCTGGCTCAGCCCCGGTAATCACGAATACCTCTCCGGTTACGATGCGTGGATGGCGCACCTTGCCTCGCTGGGCGTGCGGGTGCTGGCGAATGCTCATGCGGTGATTCAGCGCGGCGATGATGCGCTGGTCATTGCTGGCCTTACCGATCCGTCGGCGCGCGGTGTCGGCAAACCGCTCCCTGACCTCGGGAAGGCTCTGGATGGGGCGCCGTCCGGCGCACCGATCATCCTGCTCGATCACGAGCCCGGGCAGGCGCGCGAAGCGGCGGAGCGCGGTGTTGCGCTGCAACTATCAGGGCACACTCATGGTGGCATGATCGTCGGGCTCGACCGTCTGGTCGCGCGAGGCAATGGCGGCTTCGTCTCGGGATGCTACGCTGTTGGCGACATGGCCCTCTACGTCAACAACGGCACCGGCATCTGGCCGGGGTTTGCTCTGAGGTTGGGCAAGCCTTCCGAACTGACCTTGATCACCTTGCATCGCGCGATCGGCTGAGCGCGCTGCCATTGAGCGTGTGGTTTGAGGTCGATCGGTTTCCATGCGCTTTGGCAGCTCCGAAGGTTCACGTGTGATCGCGCAGCAGTCCGACTTTCGCTTAGCTGTTGCTGAAGCTAGAGAGCCGGACATGGTGACCGTCTCGCCCGATGCCTATAATCGAGCCGCTTCGCTGCTGGCCGAAAATCCCGAATACCGTGTGCTGCGCAAGCTTCGTCCGGTGGCGGGGTTTCATCGCCCGGTGCCTGGCGCTCGCAATCGGATCGGCGTTGCGATTGATGTCGAGACCACCGGACTGGACTACGAATCCGACCGGATTATCGAACTCGCCCTGCAGCGATTTCGCTACGACGATGCCGGGCGCATCGTGCAGGTCGGTCAGGCCCGCGTGTGGCGTGAAGATCCGGGCGTGCCCCTCGATCCCAGGATAACGAAACTGACCGGCCTGACCGATGAGGTCGTGGCGGACCAGGTGATCGACGATACCCTTGCGCTCGAAATCCTGACCTCCGCCGATCTGATCGTCGCCCACAATGCTCGTTTCGATCGGCCATTCGTCGATCGCAGACTACCCGCGCTTGCCGGCAAGGCCTGGGCCTGCTCGATGTCCGAACTGGACTGGCTCGAACTCGGCTTCGACGGGCGTGCGCTTGCCCATCTCGTCTCGCAGTGCGGCTGGTTCTATGAAGGTCACCGGGCCGAAAACGACATCCTCGCGCTCATATACCTGCTCGCGCATGACTTGCCGGACGGTGAAAC
Organism: Novosphingobium sp. 11B; assembly: GCF_054589055.1. Classification (NCBI taxonomy): domain Bacteria; kingdom Pseudomonadati; phylum Pseudomonadota; class Alphaproteobacteria; order Sphingomonadales; family Sphingomonadaceae; genus Novosphingobium; species Novosphingobium sp. 11B. Next base: position 7,291 of record NZ_BAAILP010000002.1, read on the forward strand.
CGTGATGGCTAGGCTGATCGCATGTTCGGAGCGGTCGTCTTTCCAGGTGAATGCGGTCGATGCTCCCTTCGATTCCAAGGACCGTCTGAAGGCGCGGGGCTATCGCTGGAATCCTGCGTTGCGTTTCTGGACCACCGAGATCGCGGAAGCGGATCACGACGCGGAGCGGGCCTGGCTGATGAGCGAGGTCTATACTGGTAACGGCGAGCCGGCATTCATTCCAGTCAGCGCCTGCGAACGGCATTCCAGGGTAGTCTGAATCCGCCAGTCTGAGGAATGCGCTGATCGATGCTTTCCTCAACATCTTGCGTTTGGGTTGTGGACACGGGCGTCGGATGGGTGAGCTTCTTATCTTGATCCTTTTCGTGTCGCAGTGTCGGGAGTGGCTTGAATGGCAGTAAAGGTGCTACCCCGCGCCTTTGGCGCGGCCGCGCTCTATCACCTTTTCGAAGGTGATCGTAAGTAGTCGAAAGCCACGGGAAACCGGGGTTTTTTGCTTTTCTGGTGATCGCGGGTTGCGCCTAGAAGAATCCGCCGTAACCGCATCGAGGCGCTTCTAGGGCTTTCGTTCGGCCAGTTCCCGCCTTGGATGGATCCAGGCGTCCGCTTCGCCAAACCGATATGCTTTCGGACGGGAAGGTCGATCTTGGCGGAATCGAAGAATTCCACGGGGTCAGGAGTGGCGCCGGATCACCTCGACGAACGCGTCGCCATAGGCTTCCAGCTTGCGTGTTCCGACGCCCCCGACCAAGCCGAGTTCCGCCAGTGAGGATGGGCGTGAGCCGGCCATTTCGCGCAAGGTCGAATCGTGGAAGATGACGTAGGGCGGGACGCCTGCCTCCTTTGCCAGCTCGCGGCGCAACTCGCGCAGCGCCTCGAACAAAGGGTCGCCGACGGGATTGGCTCCGGCATCTCCCCCGCGCGAGCGGCGTTTGCGGTCCTGTCTGGGCGGCACGACGATCGCTACTGCAGCCTCCCCCTTCAGGATCGCGCGAGCGTCTCCTCCCAGCGCAAGACCGCCGTGCTCGGTCGCGGTCAGGCTGCCACGCGCCTGCAGAGCGCGGGCAAGCGCTTTCAGCAGCGGCTTTTCGTCTTCGGTGAGGATGCCGAACACCGACAGCCTGTCATGCCCGCGCTGCAGCACGCGGTCATCGGAAACGCCGGTCAGCACTTTTTCCAGATGACCCAGGCCATAGGACTGCCCAGTGCGATAGACGGCCGATAGCAGCTTGCGCGCGACATCGGTGACATCGACCACGCCGACCGGCTGGAGGCAGTTGTCGCAGTTGCCGCAAGTCTGCGCCGGGGTTTCGCCGAAGTGACGCAGTAACACGGCGCGGCGGCATTCGGCGGTTTCGACCAGACCGGCCAGCGAATCGAGGCGCTGGCGTTCGCTCTGCTGGCGGTGAGGCTCGATCTCGGACAGGCGCTGGCGCGCCCGCGCGAAGTCGTCGGCGCCCCAGAACATGATGGCCACCGAAGGATCGCCATCGCGCCCGGCGCGGCCGGTTTCCTGGTAGTAGCCCTCGATCGACTTGGGGATGCCCGCATGGGCGACGAAGCGCACGTCGGGCTTGTCGATGCCCATGCCGAAGGCGACCGTGGCGACCATCACCATGTCCTCGCTCGCCACGAATGCGGCTTGGTTGCGCGCGCGGACTTCGGGCGGGAGGCCTGCGTGATAGGGCAGCACGCGGCGGCCGGTGTCGCGGGCAAGGCTCTCGGCCAGCTGCTCTACGCGTGCGCGGGTGGGGGCGTAGATAATCCCCGGACCGGGATTCTCCTCGACCACCGCCTTGAGCTGACGGCCTACGCTCTCGCGCGGGCGGATGGCATAACGGATGTTCGGCCGGTCGAACCCGGCGACGATCAGCCCCTCGTCGGGAATACCGAGTTGTGCGAGGATATCTCTGCGGGTGTGGTTGTCCGCAGTCGCCGTCAGCGCCAGCCGCGGGACTTGCGGGAACGCATCGAGCAAAGGGCGCAGCAGGCGGTAATCGGGACGGAAATCGTGGCCCCATTCGGAGACGCAGTGCGCCTCGTCGATCGCAAAGAGACCGACCCGGGCCGATAGCAGCAGTTCGCGGAAGTGAGGCTGGCTGGCGCGTTCCGGGGCGATGTAGAGCAGGTCCAGCTCGCCGGCGCGAAAGGCGTCCATGGTCGCCCCGCGATCGGTGTCGGCGCTGGTCAGGGTGGCGGCGCGGATGCCGTTGGCGCGGGCGGAGCGCAACTGGTCGTGCATCAGCGCGATCAGCGGCGAGACGACCACGCACGTGCCCTGCAGCAGCACGGCGGGCAACTGGTAGGTCAACGACTTGCCCGCACCAGTGGGCATGATCGCCAGCGTCGACTGGCCGTGGATAACGCGATCGACCACCAAATCCTGTACGCCGCGAAAGCCCGAGAAACCGAAGACGTCGTGCAGCGCTTTCGACACCGCCTCGCCGGAGGGTGGCGGCGCGGGCGTCCAGTCAACCTCGGGTGCATAAGGGTCGATCATGTCGGCGTCGGGTTCGCCGTAGAAGGTCGTCTCGAAAGGCCAGTCGTCGTCGTTCACGGTGCGCGTTATGGCAGATCAGGACGGCGAGGGGAAACCATCGGCAGGCAAGTTTCCGGTAATTTAACGACGATCGGCCCACAATTGCGGGTGCTTCAGCAGCAACGCCTGCGCGAGGATCAGCGTCTTTGCGTCTGACAGTTCTCCGCAGAGCGCCATGTCGCGCAAGGCGTCGAGCCCGATCTCGTGGACGGTGATGTTCTCATCCTCGTCGTGCGCACCGCCGCCCGCAGCGATGCGGTCTTCGTGTGCATACTGCGCGAGATAGAGCTGTACTCGCTCGGTCGAGGCGGGGCACAGCGACCACATGTTGGTCACCGGTTCGAGATCGGAAATGCGCAGGCCGCCTTCTTCGAAGGCTTCTTCGACGATGCGCGCCTCTGGCGAAGTGCCGTCGAGGTTACCGGCAATGACCTCCAGCAGTGGCGGTTCGCCCGCATCGAGCACGCCCGCGCGCGGCTGGTCGATCAGCATGCACACCCGGCGCACCGGATCGTATGGCAGCACTGCCACGGCCGAGCCATTGTCAAGCAAATGGCGCTCCACCACGACACCGTCGGGCATTTCCACTTCGAGGCGATAGAACTTGTACCATCCGTCGTAGACGAGCGTTCGACTGATGATGCGGGAAGAAATGGTGCGTGCTGCGGTCATGGGATCAGGGTGGTGGCGCAGTGTTCATGTTGCAAGTGCGAATAAGCCTTTTGGGCAGTTGTGGCATATCCCTAGCCGGGCGGTAGCGATGGCTTTGCCGGGAGCCTGATAATTCTCCGGGTGCGGCAAACGATTGAATGTGAATCGGCCCAAGGGGTGGGAGGCAGCCGTCAGAATCGGGAAGAGACAAAGATGGGTTGCCATGCACACGACGCGTCCGCGAAAAACGAGGATTACCGGCTGTCCTGGTTGAGCGAGATCGAGTTCGCCGAAAAGGCGCTTGTGCTCAAGATGCTGGCGCGCGAAGTAGGGCAGGATCATGCGGCGGCAATCGACGAGTTGGCTTGCCGGGGGCTCGACGCAGCCCTGGCGGTGCTCACCGTAGCCGTGGGCGAGAACGTGGCCGATGCCTACCTGCGCCACCGCGCGCTGTGGCGGGCGGGGCAGGCGGGCTGAAAGTGGCGCCGTCCCGGAGCAAGTCGGGGACGGCGCATCGCTTTAATCCAGATTGGGCCGCAGCCAGCGTTCGGCGGTAGGAAGATCCACATCGCGGCGCACGGCGTAGTCCTCCAACTGGTCGCGGCCGATACGGGCGACGCCGAAGTACTGGCTTTCCGGGTGCGCGAAGTAGAAGCCCGAAACAGCCGCCGTCGGCAGCATCGCCTGGCTTTCGGTCAGGACGATGCCGGCGTTGTCCTGCGCCTTGAGCAGATCGAACAGGATGGGCTTGAGCGAATGGTCCGGGCAGGCGGGATAGCCCGGCGCCGGGCGAATGCCGCGATATTCCTCGCGGATCAGCGCTTCGTTGGTGAACTGCTCGTCCGGCGCATAGCCCCACAGGGTCGTACGGACATGGGCGTGGAGGCGTTCGGCGAAGGCTTCGGCGAAGCGGTCGGCCAGGGCCTTGAGCAGGATGTCCGAGTAGTCATCGTGGGCGGCCTTGAAGCGTTCCAGATGCGGCTCGATGCCGTGGATGCCCACCGCGAAACCGCCGAGCCAGTCGCCCGCGGGATCGATGAAGTCCGACAGGCAGAAGTTTGCGCGGCCGCGCGACTTCTTGAACTGCTGGCGCAGCATTGGCAGGCGGGTTGCCCCGGAATCGCCGGCATCGAGGAGAACGTCGTCACCGTCCGAGCGGGCTGGCCAGAAGGCGCAGACGCCGCGCGCAGTCAGCCATTTCTCGTCGATGATCTTTGCCAGCATCGCCTGCGCATCGGCAAAGAGGCTGGTGGCGCTTTCGCCGACGACCTCGTCTTTCAGGATTGCGGGGTAATTGCCCGCCAGCTCCCAAGCGCGGAAGAACGGGGTCCAGTCGAAGGTCTCGACCAGATCCTTGAGGTCCCATTCCTCGAAGACATGCAGACCCGCCTGCGCGGGCGCGGCGGGTTTCTGGGTGAAGTCGGTGGGGAAGGCGTTGGCGCGCGCCTCGGCGAGCGGCAGCAGGTCGCTCTGGCCCTTGTTGGCGCGGGCCTCGCGCACCTTCTCGTAGTCGATCGCGACCGAGGACTTGAAGCCCTCCGCCTGCGTGTCGGACAAGAGCTGCGAGGCGACGCCCACCGCGCGGCTGGCGTCGAGCACGTGGACCACGGTGCCGGTATAGGCCGGGTCGATGCGCAGCGCTGTGTGGACCTTGGACGTCGTCGCGCCGCCGATCAGCAGCGGGATGTTCATCTCGGCGCGCTGCATTTCCTCGGCCACGGTCACCATCTCGTCCAATGAGGGGGTGATGAGGCCGGACAGGCCGATGATGTCGGCCTCGTTCTCGTTCGCCGATTCGAGGATCTTTGACCACGGCACCATGACGCCAAGGTCGATCACTTCGTAGCCGTTGCACTGGAGCACGACGCCGACGATGTTCTTGCCGATATCATGGACGTCACCCTTGACGGTGGCCATGATGATGCGGCCCTTCGCCTTGGACTTGGCGTCCTTCTCCGCCTCGATGAAGGGGATGAGGTGCGCGACCGCCTTCTTCATCACGCGCGCCGATTTCACGACTTGCGGGAGGAACATCTTGCCGCTGCCGAACAAGTCGCCGACCACGTTCATGCCGCCCATCAGCGGGCCTTCGATCACCTCGATCGGGCGGCCACCGGCAGCGGCGATCGCGGCGCGGGCCTCCTCGGTGTCTTCCACGACATAGGCGTCGATGCCGCGCACCAGCGCATGTTCGATGCGCTTGGTCACGTCCCAGCCGCGCCATTCCTCGGCGGCCTTTTCGGCGACGGTGTCCTTGCCCTTGTAGCTTTCGGCCAGCTCGATGAGGCGTTCGGTGGAGGTCTTGCCGTCTTCGCTCACGCCGGGGCGGCGCATCATGATGACGTCTTCGCAGGCCTCGCGCAGCGCCGGGTCGATCTGGTCGTAGACGTCGAGCTGCCCCGCGTTGACGATCGCCATGTCCAGGCCCGCCGGGATCGCGTGGTACAGGAATATCGAGTGCATCGCGCGGCGCACCGTCTCGTTGCCGCGGAAGCTGAACGAGAGGTTCGACAGGCCGCCCGAGAAGTGGACGTGCGGGCAGCGCGCGCGGATTTCCGCCACCGCCTCGATGAAGTCGAGCCCGTAGCGGTCATGCTCCTCGATGCCGGTGGCGACGGCGAAGACGTTGGGGTCGAAGATGATGTCCTCGGGCGGGAAACCGATGCCGACGAGCAGCTTGTAGGCGCGCTCGCAGATTTCGATCTTGCGCTCCTTGGTGTCGGCCTGCCCGGTCTCGTCGAAGGCCATGACGACCACGGCGGCGCCATAGGCCATGCACTTGCGTGCATGTTCCAGGAACGGCTCGACGCCTTCCTTCATCGAGATGGAATTGACGATCGGCTTGCCGGACACGCACTTCAGCCCCGCCTCGATCACGTCCCACTTGGAGCTGTCGACCATCACCGGCACGCGGGCGATGTCCGGCTCAGCGGCGATCAGCTTGAGGTAGGTGGTCATCGCCTCGACGGCATCGAGCAGGCCCTCGTCCATGTTGACGTCGATGACCTGCGCGCCGTTCTCCACCTGCTGGCGGGCGACTTCGATGGCAGCGGGATAGTCGCCGGCCATGACCAGCTTCTTGAACTTCGCGGAGCCGGTGACGTTGGTGCGCTCGCCGATGTTGACGAAACGGGAGCCGGAAGGGGTGGCGGTCATGGGTGTTGTTCTCGGTTCAGGAGGTGCGTTTGATCGATGGTGCGTGCTGGCCCACCCCCAGCCCCGCCCGCAAGCGGGAGGGGAGAAGAACAGTGACTCCCCTCCCGCTTGCGGGCG
>NZ_BAAILP010000003.1:0-23672 GCF_054589055.1 Novosphingobium sp. 11B
GAAGGCCGTCAACGACTGAGCGACCTGCCGTTTCCTTTGCAGATGCGTTTTGGTCGGGGTTTCGACCAATTGCCGCGATGGGAACAGGCAATGATCCTTGCCACGCTCGAACGGATCGGGGCTCTGATTTCAGAAGACAGCGGTTCGGGCCAGGATACGGCGTAGCGCCTAACACCCCGAACATTCGCGACCTAAAGGTCGTTTCCCAAGCTCACGTGCCCAATAGGCAATTCCCCCCTCGGCTCGACCTTCGGCAACAGATGGTGCACAGAGCCGTTGCAGTCTTGCCCGCATGGCCGGTACGAACGGCCCCCCTCAGCTCTTACCCGATGGCCGGGAGTAACGACTTGACCGATCTGACTATTCCCGACGAACTGCGCACCTTCTTCGAGAACTCTCCGGTCGCCCTGGCCCTGGGCAGTCCGGACGCGGACAATCCACTGATCCTGGTGAACGGCCGCTTTGCGGACCTGACGGGCTATTCGCAGAAAGACCTTGCAGGTCGCAATTGCCGCATCCTGCAGGGGGCGGCAGAAGATCATGAAGCCCGAGCGAGACTGCGCGCTTTCCTGGGCGACGATGCTGCGGCCAATGTGCGCACCCCGATCCTCAACTTTCGCAAGGACGGAACGCCTTTCGTGAACCTGCTTTACATGTCGAGGCTGCGCACCCTTTCCGGGAGGACGCGCTACATTTTCGCGTCGCAGTTCGATGTCAGCCGCGCCCAGCCCGATCGGCTCAGGGCATATGACAGCGACCTTGGCCTGACGCTGACCCGCCTCAGCCCGGTGGCCGCCGAGAGCGGCATCATCGTCGAGGGCACCTTGACCACGATCGCGAATTCGGCCGCGACGATCGCCCAGGCGAGGCTGACCCTCGCCGATCTAGACGACGGCGCGATCCTTTGAGCGGCGACGAACGTGCATCTGGCGTCCCGATCGTCGGGATCGGCGCATCGGCGGGCGGGCTGGAGGCCCTGCGCGAGATGCTCTCGGTGGCCCGGCTGCCTACGGAAATGGCATTTGTGGTCGTCCAGCATCTCGACCCCAACTACGAGAGCATGCTGGCGCAGTTGCTGGACCGGGCTAGCCCGCTCGACGTGCTCCAGTGCGAGGGCGGCGAAGAAGTTCTGGCAGACCGCGTCTACATCATACCTCCCGGCCGCGGTCTCGCACTGCAGGACGGCAAGCTCCAGCTTACCGATTTCGCCCAGCCGCGCGGACTTCGCCGCCCGATCGACGATTTCTTCATCTCGCTCGCCGCCGAAAAGCAGACCGATGCCGCCTGCGTGATCCTCTCCGGCACGGGGGCCGACGGATCGACGGGATTGCGTGCCATCAAGGAACATGGCGGGGTCTGCGTCGTCCAGACACCGGAAACCGCGCGGTATGACGGGATGCCCGTATCCGCGGTCGGAACCGGCCTCGTGGACTACGTCAAGCAGCCGTCGGAGATCCTCGATTGCCTGAGCGCGTTCTTCGCCCGGCGCCGAGGCGAGCCCCACAAACGCGAAGCCGAACTTGTCGCCGATCATGTCGATGACCTGTGCGCCACCTTGCGCAAGGCCGTTGGCCACGATTTCTCGGGCTACAAGCGCTCGACGTTGGTGCGGCGCGTCGAGCGGCGCATGCACGTGCTGAACATCGATTCGGCCAGCGGCTATCTGCAGCGCGTGCAATCGGATTCAGGCGAATGCGAGGCGCTGTTCCGCGACCTGCTGATCAATGTCACGCGGTTCTTCCGCGATCCCGAGATGTTCGACGCGCTGCGCGAGAAGGTGATCGAGCCGCTGCTGCGCGACCGTTCCAGCGACGACGACATCAGGGTCTGGATCCCGGGCTGTTCCAGCGGGGAGGAGGCGTACAGCATCGCCATGCTCTTCGCCGAGACGGCACGGCGCATGAATTTCGCCAACCCGGTGCAGATCTTCGCCTCCGACATCGACGAGCAGATGCTGCAGATCGCGCGGGAAGGAATTTATCCCGCCTCCGCGCTGGCCGATATCCCTTCGCCCATGCGCGAGCGGTGGACGACGCCGCATGGGGAGAAATTCGCAATCTCGAACCAGATTCGCGACCTTATCCGGTTTTCCAACCACTCGGTTGTAAAGGATCCCCCGTTCTCGCGGATCGACCTTGTTTCCTGCCGCAACCTTCTGATCTACTTCGACGATCGCCTGCAGCAATCGGTGATGCCGATCCTGCATTACGCGATCCGGGAGGGCGGGTACCTGTTCCTCGGCCCCTCGGAAAGCATCGGCCGTTTCGACCATCTGTTCCCGGCTCTGGATCATCACGCCCGCATCTTCGAGCGCGCCCCCGGCACCCCCCGGTACCCGATCGACCTGCCGGGCGGAGAGCATGGCCTTCAGCGTCGCCGCGAGGACAACAGCGATCGGGACGTCCGGCGCAAGCCGTCCGATGCCGGCATAGCCGTCCAGCGCCTGGTCGATCGCTATGCGCCGCCCGCCATGGTGCTCAATCAGGACGGCGCGGTACTTGCCGCCTATGGCAAGCTGAGCCGCTATTTCGATTTCCCGGTAACCCGCACGGGCGGCTCCAGCGCGATCTCGCTGGCCAAGCCGGGCCTGCGCGACGTGCTCGGCCCACTCGTGCGCCAGGCCCGCGATGCCCGCAAGAAGGTGGTGGCGCGCGAAGTGGAGGTGCGTTCGGATTACGGCATCCAGCCGGTCGAGGCGATCTGCGAGCCGTTGCCCGACAATTCGCTGTTGCTGATCCTGCGCGATCGCGGCCCCTTCCAGCCGTTCGACGGGCCGGACTTTACCGAGATCGAAAGCGGCGACGATCACATGGAGGCGCTGGAAGAGGAACTGCGCCTCACGCGTCACAAACTGCGCACCGCGGTCGAGGAGTTGGAGACCGCGAACGAGGAGTTGAAAAGCTCCAACGAAGAAATGATGTCGATGAATGAGGAACTGCAGTCCACCAACGAGGAGCTGTCGACGGTCAACGACGAGCTGAAAAGCAAGGTGGACCAGCTTACCGTCGCGAACGCCGACTTGCGCAACTTCTTCGAGTCCACCGAACTGGCGGTGATCGTGCTCGACGGGCAGCTTCGCATCCGCAGTTTTACCGAAGCGGCGACTGCCATTTTCCCGTTGCAGCAGACCGATCGGGGACGCCTGCTGGCCGACGTCGCAACGCGCCTGGACGACAGCACCTACCTTGACGACGCGCGGCGCGTGGCGGGCAGCGGCGAGCCTCTCCACCGCCGGGTTCGCACCCGCGACGGCGGCCGAACCCTGTCGCTGCGCGTTCTGCCCTATCGGACCCAGCACGGGACGATCGACGGCGCCACGCTGGTATTGAGCGACATCACCGTCGCCCTGCTGATGGAAAATGATCTGGCCGCCGAGCGCGAGAGGCTCGATCTGGCCGTGAAGACCGGCGGAATCGGGGTCTGGGAGTATCGTCCGGATGAAGACGACGTGATCCTCGACACCACGAGCCGCAGCCAGCTTTCGTTGCCCGCAAAGGGGTCAGTGAGTCTCGGCGATGTGCTGGCGAAGGTTCATCCCGAGGATCGCGCCTTGCTCGAAGATGGCATCGCTCATGCCCTTTACAGCGATCAGGACATGGAAATCGTTTTTCGCGTGTGCGAAGCGGAGGATGCCGCCACCTGCCGTCAGCTCAAGGCCTACGGCCGGCTCATCGGCTCGCGCCCGCGCCGCCTGGTGGGGGCAACGATCGACCTGACGGCGGAATACGCCGTAGCCGAGACGCGCGGCCTCATGTTGCGCGAAATGAACCACAGGGTGAAGAACCTGTTCGCAGTGGTCAGCGGCATGATAGCAGTTGCCGGTCGGTCTCACGACGACGTTCGCAGCTATGGCGCGGATCTGCGCGAACGCATTGCGGCGCTGGGCCGGGCGCACTCCCTGGCGTCGCCTTCAGGCGAAGAGCAGCAGACATTCTCGCTTCGGACCCTCATCGAGACGACGACCGCCGCCTATGCTGGGCAATCCGGGATTCTGATCGAAGGTCCGCAGATCGACATCGATCGCAACAGCCTTTCTCCTCTTGCCCTTATCCTGCACGAATGGACAACCAATGCCGCAAAGTATGGTGTCCTGGGACCGCGCGCGGGAACCCTCCGCGTGCGCTGGGCGTTGAGCGCCGACGGGATTGACTTGCTCTGGGACGAAGACGGTGATGACACGATTGATGCGGGCGAGGGATCGGGCTTCGGGACATTGCTCGTCACCACTTCTGTCCGTCAGCTTGGTGCCCGGATTTCCCGCGAACTGCGTGATGGCCACTTTGCCCTTCGACTGTGGCTGCCTGGCGGTGTGATGGTTCGATGACCGATACCGTACTGATCGTCGAGGACGAGTTGTTCGTCGTGCTCGATCTCGAAGACCTGATCGCCGAAGAGGGTTTCGCTGTCTCCGCACATTGCGGCACGGTTGCCGCCACCATGATTGCGATCGAGCGTCAGCGACCGGTCTGCGCGATCCTCGACGTCCGCCTCCCTGACGGAGAAGTCTTCCCGGCGGCGGATCGCATGCGGGAGATGAACGTCCCGCTCATTTTCCATTCCGGCCACGCTAACGAGAATGCCCTGCGCACTCGCTATCCGGATGCGCAGATTTGCCCAAAGCCCAGTTCTCCTTCTCATCTGCGCGCGGCATTAAAGAAGGCCACCGGCAGAACAGTCTGATCCGGACAGTCGCCTCTCGGGCATTCCTTCTCGTGCGCAGACTCTACATCAAAATGAGGGTTCTCTCAGCGGGTAGGTCAAAAGCAACGATCTTGGCGCCCGCCATCTGTCCAAGCTGGCCGAACTGGCAGTGGGTTGAGATTGCTGAGACGGGCCCGATCGTCCATGAGCTTGATCGACTGGCGCAGCGACGGCCAGCAGGCCCAGAGCATCAGAATGGTGTCGCCGCGCCCGAACTGCGCGACCTGCCGTTGCGTAAGGTCTTCCCACATCATGGTATCGTACTGCGCCTGCGGAAACTTGCCTTCACTAGCGGCCGATCACGTCTGTAATCGCGTCGCCGGCTCAGCGATGAGCACGTCGTAGCTGAGCGGAGTTACACCAGCGAAGGGCCATTCGACGTCGCTCATCGTACGCTTGCCTCGTTCCATGGGTCTGAGCTGAATGCACGAGCCTCGGCTCGGAACCGTTTGGCTTGTTCGGAATTCTGAGGTCCGGAAATGGAAGATAAGCCATTTAAATCATAGTGTTATAACGCGATAGAAACGGCCAAATGAACATCGATCACCCGTCCCGCTTTGCTCGATCGAGCCAGATCAGCGCCTCTTCCAACGAGGCTGTCGATCCCGTCGCCTCCGCATTGCCGGCCGACTGGGCACGTCGCGTTATGCGAGCCTATCGAGCGTCCATGGCTGACGTTCACCGTCAGGTTGCACCACTGCGCAACTGACGGATGGGGACGACGCGAGGAGCGGCTGCCCCTCCCTGCTTCTCCGGCATGACGCCGTTACGCTTCGGATAGGCTTTTCGGGTGCGCGCAGCGCGCTGCCGGTTACATGGCGGGCTCCTTTTTTAGCCCGGAACCGTACGGAATGCTCGTGCGTATTCTGATAAATCGCAGCGTGAACAGGTAGATAATTGCAGGTGCGACTTTGGCTATCTCGACTAACCCTGCCGCCATGCCCGGAACTATCGAATCGCGATTGACTCGGTTGGAGCGTGCGGCCCTCCGCTTTGAAGGAGCCCACTTCGCTCAGCACGACTTGATTGCCCGAGGACTTGCCCGTTTGCCAGAAGCCGATTTCCGAGCCGTGATGGACGATCTTGCTACCCATGCGAACGAAATGGAAGCAGACTTCGGCCCCGACCGAATAGCGGGATACAGGGAGGAATTGTCCTCAATTGAGGACGAGGTGGCGCACCTCCGCCCGACAAGTCGCCTTAGACAGATGTTCAAGCGGGGATGAACGCGGTCTACATTCGTCGTTGCTCGTGACGATCGGCGTTGCGCCTACGCCGCGATGAGGCGTAATGATGGCACCACGCTCAGGTATTGGCCCAGCGAAATAATCATAAGAGAGTCGCAAATGGGCACCATTGAGTTTGCCCATGCTGATCGCGAGTGGAGCGGCGCGTGCCAGAGCGTCCGGTTCCATGGGCTGCATGGAATGGATAGGATCGAGTTCCGGGTGACGGCACTCGCATTGCAATCGGTTTGCGGCATAGACGCCCCGCCATCCGAAGAAATCGCGGAGGTTGTCTTCGACGAATACGCGGCCGCCATTTTCATCGCGGCTGGACGCGTTTTCGAACGCGACGCTCATCGGTCCAGTTATGAATTGAAAGATGACGATCTCGCCGACTTCATCCGATTCGGATGAGGCCAAAATGCTGCTCTCGATGATGATAGTCGTCATGCTGCTTCTCCGAACAGGTCCATCCGCTCCGGCTCAATGTGGTCGGGCAACAAAGCGTCCCGCTGGATGCCATCGCTGCTGCAGGACCGGGATGGGTCTGGCTGCGCGCGCGGGCGCGATCCTGCCCATGGCGGCCCCATCCGGAATGGCGATGAACAGCGCTCCGCGACTTGTGCTCTGCCCTGCCGGGGCGGCGACGTCAGCCGGTTGGTCGCCCGCGGCTTGGGCAGATCCACCAGTTCCAGGCCAAGCCCCTTGAAGAATGGATCGCCAAACCACCAAGGCTGGAGAACTGCACGTTGCGGCGGCGTGTCAGGCGGATCGCATGCTTGTGCATGATGGGGTTCCTGGGGCGAGCACCGTTCGCCGGGGGCAGCGTGAAGCTGATGACGATGGCGATGGCGATGGAACTGCGGATCCGCTCGCTGATCTGAAATACTCGCGGCAATCCGCTGGGCCGCGGAGCGTCACGCAGCCCAATCCGATTAATGGCGGGTGTGCCGCCGGTAGATTCGCCAATCCGCGCCGACCACTGGCTCGCAAGAGAAAGCGTACTTGCCATCTTCGAAGACATCGACCTCGCCCAGGGCCTTGTCCTCAATGATGCCAAAAGTAACCTCGGGGTCCGGCGTCTCGAATTCAACAAGAGTGCGCGCGGGATCGATCGGGAGGATCGTATAGAAGGTCATGAGAATGCTCCGTCGCGGAAGGCGGGAGCACGATTAATCGATGTCTCTCAGCCATCAGCATGCCGACTCGGTGCCGATGATGGCTGCATCATATCACGGTTCCAAGATACACGCGGGTAATTCGTGATCTCAACTCGGCACCATGGGGTGACCGCCGGGCGGGCGCGGCGGCATCCTCCAACCGTCGGGCTCGTACCCCACTGTCAGGCTCGGCTTTCGAAATCTTCAGGGGCGGCAGGCGCTAAGCAGTTCATCGCAGTCGGGCTAGTTCCTTTTCCCCAAACAAAGATAGATGGAGAATCGATCAATGGGCGATAGGTTTCACTTTCTATAAGCGGTGGAGCCGCTTTACTCGGCCAAGGCACGTAGCCTTCGATGCACTTGATCATCCGCAACTCATCGCCGGTTTCCCAAATTACGCTCATCCCGTGACAAGGCCCCTCATGGAGTTGGACGGTTTTGCGAAACACGATCATCTCCTCTGATTGCGTTTTGAAAAAGATTTCAACACGTTGTGGTCGCCGTCGTTCCCGTGCTGCGATTACCGGAATTCAGAGAGGGCAGCGTCGTCCATCGCTTCCCATATGATCCCCGCATCTTCTGATGCCGTCTGATGCAACTGAAGGCCCATTCGTCTTCGACCACCCGAACAGCAATGGGGTCGTCTCCGCCCTGGCTTCCCAGCCGCCACTGCCAAGACAGCGCCGGGCCGGTATGGTGATGGGCTTCGTTACCCGCATGCCCGCGGTCAAGGCCCGGCTGAAGTGCAAGGCCTGAGGTAGGGGTGACGTACAAGCTCCCCGGCGCAGCGTGACCGGCATGGGTGGTGGCCCCCTCACCCTTCCTTCGGTTTAAGGTTTGAACCGCCTTGCCCTCGACATCGTAGAGGATGCGCGGCGCCGCGGGGAGCACGCCCCAATCAAGCCGCGGCCGGAGGTCCGCCTGGCACTCGCGGTTCTGATGATGGCACGGGCTGCAACAGGCTTCGAGGTCACCCGCTTCTGGGCGGCATGACCCAGCTGCCTTACGATGCCTGCACCGGGCGGGGTTTCAGGAAGATGAACCTGAACTATCCGGTGCAAGCATGAAAGGAGAACGCCGAGAAGCGCGGGTGACCGCTATTGTCATGATGCGGTGCAGCGAAATCGTGTACGCCGCACATGCGACCCGAAGGGCTTTACAGCCCTTGCAACCAACTGGCCCGACACTCGCAAGAGGTCCGGGCCTCATTGCGGTTCACGATAACACCCATATTGCAAAGGATACCGCCCAAAGCCCGGCATTGATGCCGACGATCCAAAACAACCCGTTCACTTTTTTGAGTGTTTGCGGGGGCGCATAATAGGTGATTTCAAAAGCGTGAGGCATAACCGACTCCTCGCGTCTCAATTGAGCGAGGATGGCATTCCGGCGCGTCAATCCAAGAGGGAGATAGGTTCGCACCTGTTCGTTCTTACAGCCGATCCGGCAGCATTGCCCCGCATTGACAAGGTCGGAGGCGTCGCCATCATCGATGCATGCGCAATCTTTACCGCATGCGGACCTAGGACGCCGAGGTCGCGATGTTCTTCGGCACGGGCAAAACCCCCGGCGCGAACCATGCCGAAAAGATCTGGCCGCGCCACGCCGTCAGCAAGGCGGCGGATAAGCCGCTCAAGCCCTCGCCGGTCAACAACGCCCGCGACGACAAGCTGCGAAGCTACCTGATCTTGGAGAGGCAGCTTTCGCGAGTGACGCTGCCTGATCCCGATGACGCATTGGTGCGAACCCGCAGGCAAGGACCG
This sequence comes from Novosphingobium sp. 11B, assembly GCF_054589055.1. Classification (NCBI taxonomy): domain Bacteria; kingdom Pseudomonadati; phylum Pseudomonadota; class Alphaproteobacteria; order Sphingomonadales; family Sphingomonadaceae; genus Novosphingobium; species Novosphingobium sp. 11B. The sequence goes on from NZ_BAAILP010000003.1 coordinate 8,851, forward strand.
ACGCAGCACCCGCACATGGCACTCGCTACCCGGAGAGGAAATCTCCGCCATCGCCGGGGTCTGGCGACCGACCGAAGAGTGGGGCGACGCCTATTCCATGGTCATAGTGCCGGGCTGTGAGCAGATTTCCGACATCCACAACCGAATGCCAACCATCCTGCGGCGCGTGGAATGGTCGGTGTGGACCGATGGAACGCCGGATGAAGCCTTCGCGCTTCTGCGCACGTGGGAGGGGCCGCTGGTCGTAGATCGAACCGAAGAGCTGTGGTTTCAGAAGCGCCCGTTCGCCGCAACGCTCATCTAGGAATCCTCGTTCTCGCCCATCCAGATGTCGAGGACACGCTGCAACGCTCCAAGCACCGCGGCGGGGCTGTCGAGTGGAAGCGCCACGTACGAACCTTCCAGAGCCCGCTCGATGTCGTCGCCCGTGACGGGGCCGCCCACCATTCCGGTAAGCACTGTAGCCAGCGTCGCGACTTGCTCAATCGGAAGGGAAACACCAGCAGCAGCTACAGCCGCGCTGGCATCTTCATCGGTGGCTTGGCGGAGGTGTTCGATCGAGTCCATGCGATCTCCGTCGTGTAGGCCTTCCACGCAACGGCGGCCGGGACCGTTTTGTTTCTTCGCGGGGGCGAAGGGCGCGAATCGACGATACGTGAACGCAGACTGCTGGGCAATGTCAGTCAGTCGGGGATTTCTCGTTGCCAGCGGCACCGCGAAGCCAGTCCGGAACCGTCGGGCGTGCTTCGGCCTGTGCCAAGATGCGAGAACAGGCGAACGCCCGATCTGCCTCGTCGCCGTGTTCCGCAAGATCGAGCAAGGCCGGGGTGTCAGCGTCGGAAACGTGAAGGTCGTTCGACAGTAGCCAATCGGCCAATGCGTCGCGCTGATTGTCAGAAATCTGCACCATCATACTCCTCGTCGCCATCATCTCCACCCGAACGCCAATCTCGCCTGTTCGATCCCGGCGCCTGTCACACCCCTCCTTCTGCGTCGGCCGGGTTGAGGGTGTAGCCTTGGGAGTTCGGGCAATAGTAATACCAAATCCCGTTGAGGCTGACTCATTGGGATTCCCAAGACCAGATTTTTTGAGTCACTATTGCGAGCAGACGGCGGCTTGCGATGGCGGCGTCGTTGGTTGTGCGGAGCGATCATTCATGGTCAGACTTGCGAGCTTTTGCCTGGCGCAGCGATGATGCGCAGCAGATGCGGCGGCGTTTGGCTTTGGCCTCGATCCTGGATTGCGGTACGGGGAGTGATGCGGCGAAGATTGACGGTGTGACGCTCCAGGTCGTGCGTGACTGGGCAATCCGCGCTTCAACGCCGAGGGCCCTGAGGGGCTCAAATCGCGCAAAGTCCTCGGCAAGCGTTCAACCTTGGACAATGAGCAGCGCCGGGCTCTGGCCGCGCAGGTGGGGGCAGGCCCGATCCCCTCCGCGCATGGCGTGGTTCGCTGGCGGCTGGTCGATCTGGCGCAATGGGTGTGAGACGAGTTTGGCCTGTCGATTTAATACTTCCGTGATATCATCCGTCGTGACCATGATGACACCGAGCTGCAGGTCATCGCGGACGGTAATTTGCCTCGCCCGTTGTCCGGGGCGCTTTTGAGGCGCGAATACCGGCAAGGAGTATCACCACCGTGATGCTTACGCGGTTACGGTAATCGTCGCTTTATGAGTCGCCGATCATCGCTGCTCGGTCAATTTGATACCGGTGCTTGCTACCTCAGACGGACCGGCGGAGTAGCTGTCCTTCTCGCGCAAAGGCGGGCGTGCTTTGAAAGGGACCTGATCTTTTGCGCCAAACGAGATTGACGTGGCCGTTCGCCTTGCCTCTGGTCGGCATGGCTGCGGGATGTGCGACTCCGAGCCATAGGCAATTCACGCCAATCGCGCTTGGTGCACGCTATGTTGCCATGGGCAGTTCCTTCGCCGCCGGCCCGGGTGTTACCGTTTCTGCGGATCAACCGACCAATCGATGCGCGCGATCGAACGATAATTTTGCCCATATCATCGCACGCCGCCTCGACCTGCAACTCACGGACGTGAGTTGCAGCGGCGCTACGACGGCACACCTCCTTGGTTCTTGGAATGAGTTGCCCCCACAAGTGCAGGCGCTAACGCCAGACACGAAGCTTGTGACTGTAACCATTGGCGGGAACGATGTCGGTTATTTTGGGATGCTCTGGTCTGCCTCTTGCGTGACGGCAGCGCGGTCCGTCACCGCCTTCAAATGCCCCATCCCCTCGCCATCCTTCGACCCGTGGCGCAGCCTCGACGCCGGCATGCGAGGGATAGCTGCAGAGGTTCATCGACGTTCGCCCGCGGCACGCCTTGTATTCGTTGATTACCTTTCTGTCCTGCCGGACCGGGGGCAATGCACGGCAGCGCCGATGAACGGGACGCAAGCCGATGCAATCAGGGCAACGGCTGCTCAGCTTGCCTCACTTACAGCGCGAGTAGCGGCCGAGACGAGCAGCGAAATCGTCAAGGCCTCCGTGCTCTCACAAAGCCATGCTGTGTGTAGCGCTGATCCTTGGATTACCGGATTTTCGGCTGCTCGCACCAAGGACTTTGTCCCTTATCACCCCAATGCTCGAGGGATGCTGGCAATAGCTGATGCGCTTGAAGCACATCTTGCGAAAGTGCGAAAATGATGCCCCCCGGGGGACGGAAATTGACCCCGTGAGCGCGACTTGAGCATATACGCAGTCAGGTCAATCCGAACTGCCAAGCTCGGATCGACGTGCCCAGAGAAATCAGCGGCCAGCGTTTATTCTAGTTTCCATTGATCAGGCCGATTCGCGTAAGGCTCGTGGCCGAACGGCTTGGGCAGTCGGCAACCGACGCCGCCACAGCGTGGTTGGCAATGTACGCTGGCTTGGCCCCCTACCTTTACCAGCTTGAAGCGTCGATCTTGACCTTACCGTCCAGTACCGCGATCGGATCTGCAGCGATCTGTGGATAGTAAATCTTCAACATCGCATGCCAATCATCGGGCAGATCGGCAAAACGGCTGACCTTGCCGCCGTTGGCGAACAGCGCCAGCGATCCGGGACGATCACCCATATTCAGCCATGCCGGCCAACTGCGGACATCGTTCGATTGAACACGCGCGTTGACCGTGGTCGTGGTCGGATCGAGCACGAGTTCGCTAGGGCCTGCGATCGTGCTGACTTCGTTGAGGAACGAAACCGAGCCGTCCGGCGCGGTTACACGCGCGTGCGAACGATCGCGGATGGCGAGTTCAGTGCGTCCGAGCGGGAAAAAACTAACTGGCACGTGCTCATGTTCGTACCTAGGCTGGCCTGGCAACTCGGGAATGACGAACTCATTGTCGGCGGATACTTTCAGATGGGTCGGGATCGGACCGCGTCCGCCGACTGGCACCGTCTCTCCCGTGATGGGGTTGCGCAAGGTCTTCAGTCGCTCGCCGGTTTGCGCGTCGACCCGAAAACTGATTTCCAGATCGATGAGGTTGAAGCTGCCGTCCGCATTTTGTGTCACGCGTTGGATCGCCCCAAGGTTGAGGGCATACATGGGAACGAGGTCGCCGCTGATCGACGCCATGTATGGCCCCTTGATCCACGAGAAAAGCAGTCCGTCATCCGTACGATACCGCAGCTTGCGATAAATAAGTCGGGCATCCGCGGGGTTTGCGGGATCAAGCTGCCGCGTCGCAGCTTGAGCGGATGGCAAGGGCATCGCAGCAGCGGATGCCGCGATGCCCAACCCCAGCTTCAAGGCATCGCGCCGGTGCGGCCGAGTAAGATCGAACATGTTTGACATAACGCCCCCGCTTCATGGAAACGGCTACTGTTGCCCAAAGCGGGGCACACACCACAGCTTATGCATGCTTGACCGCCGTTCGGGTAATCGCACAGTGAGCAGCGTTGCGGGAAGCCTACAACTCAATGCAAGGAACGAGCCCCGCGTTCTTGCCGACGAGCGTTTAATCGCTTTTGCCGCGGCTGGCCTATCCGGGGCGCGGGAAAGTTCGAGGAAACCGTTGGCTAGCCACCCTCATAAATGCGATTCCAGGCAATCCATGGGGAGCCATCGTTCCCTCGCGTGATGATTAGGGACGGGCTGGCGATGCTGCATGACTATCCTTCGCTGGTCCGCCTGACAGGCTTCAGGTGCTCCGCCAGAATACTCGCGCTTTCTGCGCTCGCTTCCTTGACGGCTCTCACGGTGGACATAGCGGGCGCTAATCCGGTGGCTTCATCCACGGGCGACGATCTGACTCGGCCCATTGCCCAGGACCTTGCGCAGCGCTGGCTCGAGCCTGTGGGACCGGTCCGGGTCCATGGTTCCACCTGGCTGGTCGGTTTCACGCACTTGAATGTGGTGATGATCGTGACCGAAGAAGGACTGATCCTGATCGATGCCGGCCTTCCGCAAGCCGCCCCCTTGGTCGAAGCAAGTCTCGCGTCCGCTGGCTTCAGCATCAGGGACGTAAGATACATTCTCAGCAGCGAACCGCATTACGATCATGCGGGAGGAATTGCAGCATTGGCCAGGGACAGCGGCGCGAAAGTGCTGGCCAGCGCTGCCGGCGCGCGGGTTTTACGCGCCGGGCGCAGCGGCCCCGAAGACCCGCAGCGCTCGTCCCTGTTCGCCTACCCCCCGGTCCGCCGGGTGACTGCCGTACGTGATGGACAGCGGATTCGGCTTGGAAGCGTCGTAGTTACCGCACACGCCACTCCGGGGCACACGCCCGGCAGCATGAGTTGGTCGTGGAGGTCATGTTCCGGATCAGCGCATGGCGATGTCCGGCCTGCCTGTGCGGACATTGTCTTTGCCGCCAGCCTCAACTCGCTGACCGACGACGTTTATCGATACACCGACCGTCCCGACGTCGCTCGCGAGTTTCGCCAGACCTTCAAGTTGGTTCGTTCACTTTCCTGCGACATCCTAATCACAGGTCACCCAGAACATTCCGGCGGAGAAGAGAAGCTGGCAAGACTTCGCCTTGCGCCAGATGGCTATCGTACCCCAAAGGCGTGTGAAGTTCTCGCGGACCGATACGAGGCGGCATTCGACGCTCGCCTTCGCCAGGAGAAGCAATAGCCGTCGCCGGTTGAGGCCAACCTGCTCGACAAGCTGTGCCGCTCTCACCCCGTTCCGCAGGAAGCCGGTCGCTGGGCGACAAGATCGAAGGACTTCGATCTGGAATGCACGCGTTCATGAATGTTCTTCGTTTAACTCATCACGTGGCTGTCGCGGCGACCCTGCTTGCGGCAACTGCCCCTGGCCTCGTTGGCATGGCCTGTGCCACCGGCGCGCCAGGCAATTTGATGGTGCCTGAGGCCGCCACACTTTCCGGCACCGTCGCTGGCGCCGCGCAGGGCGATGTCGAGGTGTTCCGAGGAATCCCTTATGCCGCGCCGCCGACAGGCAATCTGCGCTGGCGGGCACCGCAGCCCGTTCCGGCGTGGAAGGGCATCCGTGCCGCAAGCACCTTCGGCGCGGACTGCATGCAGGATACGCAGAACAATCCGATGCCGCCAGGACACGCTGTCAGTGCGTCGGAAGACTGCCTCTATCTCAACGTCTGGCGCCCCGCAGGAACGACCTTGGGAGAGCATCTTCCGGTCATGGTATGGATTCATGGCGGCGCGTTCATCATGGGGTCGGGTGCGATGTCGACCTACGATGGCGGCGCGCTCGCCCGGCAGGGCGCGATGATCGTAACGATCAATTACCGGCTGGGCCGGTTCGGGAACTTCACGACACCGGCGCTGCGTGACCAGCAGGGGCGCATCGGCGAGGCGACGGCCAATTTCTGGCTCATGGACCAGATCGCCGCATTGCGCTGGGTCAGGGACAATGCCAGCGCATTTGGAGGCGATCCAGACCGGGTAACCGTCATGGGAGAATCGGCGGGGGCCGTCTCCGTCGCCGCGTTGCTTGCCGTGAAGCAGGCGCGGGGCCTGTTCCAACAGGCCATCATGGAATCCGGGTCACCCCGCAAGACGCTCCTGCCTCTTGCTCAAGCGGCGGAAGCGGGCCGATCCTGGGCGATGTCCAAGGGTGTCGCGAGCGATGACCCAGCCGCTTTGCGCAGCCTTTCGGCAGCGTCCGTGCTCGACGCTCCGGTTACGGCGGTGAGCGAACCGGTCGAGGACGGCGAAATGTTGGCACAAGCCCCGTTCGGCACTTTTGCAAACCAACAGGCAGCTGCAGTGCCTTTGCTGGTCGGCGCGAATGATTGGGAAGAAAGCCTGCTACGCTGGCTGCCGGACGGGTTGCCGGCGCTGCGTCAACGTCTCGGCTCCCATGCCGCCGAAGGTCTGAGACGCTACGACGCGCCGCACATCGGCGAAAAGGCGGCCCTGACGCGGATGTGGGGGGATGCCGCCATGGTCGAGCCGGCGCGGCAGACCGCCCGCATGTCCGCCAGTGCCGGAAATCCGGTGTGGCTTTATCATTTTTCCTACGTGCCGGAAGCCTTGCGCGCCAGTCGCCCTGGCGCCGGTCATGGCGATGAGATCGAGTTCGTCTTCGCCAGCCCATCGGCCAGGTCGCGCGCGGGCTGGAGCCAGAAGGACCAGGCGATGGCGGCGGCGATCTCGGCGCGGTGGGTCGCCTTTGCACGAACGGGAACCCCGCAAATTCCAGGCCTAGCCCAGTGGCCGCAGGTACTGCCGGACGACGACGTCCTCCTGGAGTTCACCAATTCCGGCCAGCACGTCGTGAGGAATTTCGGCAAGCAGCAGCTCGACTTCCTACAGGCAAACGCCAGCTCAGGTTCGATCTATAACTCCAAATAGAGTGTTTCGACGGCACCAATGCCTGGATCGAAACCGTGTTGAGCCGCAAGTCATAGAACCATGCTCGGCTTACCCGGATCGGAGATGATTGAAGTGCACCGATGCGCCTGAACGTTACCGGGATCGGAGGCCCGCTCATGCGGGCGTGAATAAGCGCGCGGCACGATTGCGGCAGGCCCGCGCGCTTCCTAGATCGTGACCATGCAACAGACCATCATTCAGGCCGCGGCGCTGATCGTGCCGCTCGTGATCGCGATTGTGTTCCACGAGGTCGCACACGGGATGGTGGCGCGCTTGCTGGGGGATCCCACCGCCTACGAGCAGCGCCGCCTGAGTCTCAATCCGCTACGCCATGTCGACCCGGTGGGGACGGTCGCGCTTCCGGGCATGCTGGCGCTCGCCGGCGCGCCGGTGTTCGGCTGGGCGAAGCCGGTGCCGGTCGACTACCGCAGGCTGAAGAACCCCCGGCTAGGCATGATGGCGGTGGCGGCGGCGGGACCGCTCACCAATCTCGTGCTGGCAGGCATCGGCGCGGTCCTGCTCGGCCTGGTTGCCAGAAACGCGACCGTCGGTCCGGTCCTGGGCTTCGCGGCGCTCAACCTGCAGAACTTCATGTTCATCAACATCTTTCTGGCGCTGTTCAACTTGCTGCCGATCCCGCCGTTCGACGGTTCGCATATCGTCGAGGGCTTGCTGCCGCGAACGGCGGCACGCGCCTACGCCCGGCTGCGACCCTGGGGTTTTCCGCTGCTCATCGTGCTGCTGCTGGTCGTGCCGTACCTGTGGCCGGAGCTCGGCCTCGTACAGCGGGTGGTCCAGCCCCCGTTCGACTGGGCGGCGGAGCGCTACCAAGCCCTCGCGCGCTTCGTGGCGCTTGCGTGAGCCGGCCCCGATCGGCTCGGCCAGTACCCCGGCAATCGACGGCCGCTCAGGGGGACGAGAGGCGCGTTGAGCGAAACCGATCCGACTTCAAACGAACACGGTAACCGCAATCACTGGTTTTCGCCGACATGATCGCTCAGGACCCGATCGATCATCGCATGAAAGAACGCCAGCAGATCAGCGGCGGTCATCTGGGGCACCGGAAAGTAGCCCTCCACTACCGCCTGCTCAACGTCGTCCTCGGTCGCTCTGCGTAAGGCATCGACCACGTCCATCGCAATTCCCCTGCTACCCACGCCGGACTAATCGGCGACACCGCCGTAACATGGAATGCTCGTGCCTGACGCCGCACTCGTGTACATAACCGCCGTACCGTGAGGGACTTTTCCTGATAGCCCCAGCAGTCGACTGGCCCGGCCTGCCCCCGCAGTGCCGGGCCTTTTCGCGAGCGGCGGTCATTGAAAGCCTTTGGTCGCCGGGCGCCTCGGGCATGCCGTCGCCGCCGATGGACCAGGCCCGGCTCCGGCCGCTCAGGGTTTCCACGCCCCGCCGCGTTCAGCGACAGACGCGGACCTTGCGATGATGACGCCATTCCGTCCAGCAACGGTGATGATGCCCGCGATACCGGCGATCGTTCCAATGACGAGGGCGCTCGTAGCGGTGATGATCACGATAGTGGCGACGATGGTCGCGGTAGTCGCGGCGATCCTCGTACCTGTGGCGATCGCCGCGCGGATGCGCGTCCGCCGTGACCGTCATGCCAAGGCTGCTCGCCACCATCGCAAGTGCCAGAGATAATTTCAGAATTTTCATCAGGGCCTCCTTATGGAAGGTCCTGAAAAGCCGTGCCCGCATGAATTGCCGATTTACGCCTCGGCGAACCGCCGCTGGTGCGCGGCCCTCCGAGCGCGCGACACCCCGCGGCGATCAGGTCACCTCACGGCGTACAAGAAATGGTAGGGATCATCCGCCACCCCGGGTGGGCACTTGGTTTCCGATCCGGCCATGTTCAGCACGATACCCACAAGCTCCGCCAGATCCCCTTCGTCCGCCGGCCAGCCGGCAAACGAAGCGACCTCGCGAGCCGCGGCGATTTCATCCTCAGTCGGGGTACGGAACGCTTGCGCGGCCATCTGTCGCTCCTGAATCGGACGACCAGCGTAATAAAAAGATGGCGCCAAGACCAGTTACAGGTTCGCAAAGGGCGCACTCGTTTTACCTCCGCCTCGACAGGAGCAAAGGCGACTATCCGATCGTCGGTTGGCTTCTACGCGCGGTGCGCGGCAAGAGACCGGGGATCACCGCGACCCGCAAAGCCCTCACATGGTGACTCTCAGGATTTGAGCTTGAGAACCCGCTGGTCGGAGCCGTCGATCCGTCCGGCGTAGCGAACGAGATCGGCCAGCGAACTGGCGCCCATCTTGCGCATGACGTGCCCGCGCCGCACCTTGATCGTCACCTCGCTGAGCGAAAGCTCCGAGGCGATCTGCTTGTTGAGCAGACCGGCGACCACGAGGTCCATCACCGCTCGTTCGCCCGCGTTCAGCGATGCATGGCGCTCCAGCAGCACGGACTGGACTTCGGCGCCCTCGCGCATCTGACGGTCCAGTAGCAAGGCTTGCTGGATCGCGTCCAACAGGTCCTGGTCGCGAAAGGGCTTGGTCAGGAATTCGACCGCACCGGCCTTCATAGCCCGCACCGACATGGGAATATCGCCGTGAGCGGTGATGAAAATCGTCGGCATGATGATGCCGTGCGAAGCCATTTCATCCTGGAAATCCAGACCGCTCAGGCCGGGCATGCGCACGTCGAGAACCAGGCAGGAAATGCGGTTCGGCCGTTCGAAGGCCACGAAGTGTCTGGCTGACGGAAAACTCATCGAGTCGAGCCCGACCGAGGCCAGGAGATCGGCAAGACCGGCGCGCACCGAAGGGTCGTCATCGACGATATAGACGATCGTATCGGGATCGTCGCCGGGATGGGTGGTGCTCATACCGGCACCACCATACGCCCGGGCAGGCTGAAATGGAAACTGGCCCCGCCTTTCGGCCCGGCCTCTGCCCAGATCCGCCCGCCATGGGATTCGACGATCGAGCGGCTGATGGCAAGGCCCATGCCGATCCCGCCATTCTTGGTGCTGTAGAAAGGATCAAAGATCTGCTCGGCGCGCTGCGGATCGAGCCCCTGCCCGGTATCGCCAACGGTAAACCGGACCACTTCATCGGTTTGACCGGTGACCGCAATCATAAGGGTACGAGCTCCGACCGCACAGCCTGCCATCGCTTCCACCGCGTTGAGAATGAGATTGATCAGGACTTGCTGGATCTGCACCGCATCGCCGAACACCTGCGCCGTATCGGTGCCTGCCTCGCTGGTGCGAACGATCCCATTACGGTCCAGTTCGCGGCGGCAAAGCGCGAGCACCTCGCTCACGAGTGTGCGGGTATCGCACCACTCCACCTTGGCCGCTGCGGGCTTCGAGAGATTGCGAACGCGATCGACGATGCCGCTCGCCCGGTTGGCATCGGCGATCATGCGCTCCAGGGCTTGCCGCGCCTTGTCGATATTGGGAGGGTCGCCAGCCAGCCAGTTCCGGCAGGCGCCCGCGCTCGAGACGATGCCGGTCAACGGCTGATTGACCTCGTGAGCGATCGAGGTGGCCATCTCACCCAACGTATTCACGCGCGACAAACGTGTGAGCTGGATCCGCGCCTGGTGTTCGGCACCCAGCGCCGAGGAGCGTTGCAAGCCCAGGTAAGCCGTCGCCGCTATCGCGCACATGCTGAGGATGCAATTGACGGTTCCCGCTTCGTACATCCCTTCCCTGGTCAGGATGAAACTCGCCAGCGTCAGACCGGCACACAAGGCCGTGATAACAAGGACGCCAAACGTCCTGAGGAATCCGGCGGCAATGAGGATCGGGGCGACGTAGAAAACGGCTACCGCGATCTCGAAATTGGTCAGCGTGTCTGCGGTGAATATCAAGCCGGCCAGGAATACCAGCAGGACGGAACGCGCGACCGGCCCGCCGATCCGGCCGCCTATCAGTGATGGTCGCTGGTCAGTCGGCGATCGGATCACGGCCGGTTCCATTTTATTATTAATCGGTACGAGCGTGACGATAACTGGCGGTCGGCATTAACAACTCAGGGCCATCGCGACCGGACGAAACCACGAGCAGTCCCCCGCTCAAGCGTCGCCCCCGCACAGAACGACGGACGGTGCTCGCCCCGCGAGTGATGATGCTTCGCTTTATCGCATTTGCGATGAACGCTCGCAATCCCTTCCTGCAATATACCTTAGTATATCGACAGAACACCATGCCCTTATGGAAACATCTTCCGAATGATTATATCATGGTAGATCAATAAATTGACGGTTATTAAGTTTTTCTCACCCACAACAACAGAGTTACTGAGTGGTTGATCTCTCAATTTCCCCATATTTTTATAATATTCTTCAGAAAAATGAAGAATTTTTATCATATAAATTATCGCATACAAAGCATTGAATGGATTGGGTCGATGGTTGGCAGATAAAGGCGCGCATCATGAAAATAGCGCGCACCTGCGAACCGGCAGGAGAGACGGATGCCTAACTATTATTTCCACGTGACCGATGGCCAGAATTATCCGGATTTGCGGGGGATGCCTCTGGCCGATCTGCATGCGGCGAAGAAGGAGGCCGTCCAATTTACCGGCGACATGCTCATTCAGGCGCCCGACGATTTCTGTTCAGGTAAGCAATGGTCGGTGAAAGTCGTCGATGAAGAGAAAAATCTGGTATTCGAGGTCGTCGTCAATGCCAGCAATTACACGACGGAAATGCCGGTAGCCCATTAGCGACTGCGAGGCGAGCTTAGGTACCGGTGATCTGACGGGCCGGCAGCGTGAAGATGAACTTGGACCCGCCCGATAGTTCCGAGTTCGCCCAGATACGGCCTCCGTGGGATTCGATGATCGATCGGCTGATCGCGAGGCCGAGGCCGATGCCATCTTCTTTGCTGCTGTAGAAAGGGTCGAAGATCTCATCCAGCCGGTGCTCATCGATGCCCGGTCCCGTGTCTGCGACGCTGATCTGCGCGCTCTGTTCCTGCATAACGATACCGATCGTCACGCCCTGTGCCGCCGAGCGCCTGGCCCCTGCCATCGCCTCCAGCGCATTGAGGATCAGGTTGATCAGAACCTGCTGAATTTGAACGGCATCGGCAAAGACGAAGGTGGGTCCGTTGATCACTTGTGTGACGACGCGAGTTCCATGCCGATCCAATTCTCGACGGCACAACATGACGACGTCCGCGACCAGCGCCTCGGCATCGACCCACTCTGCCTTGGGAGCCGCGCGCTTGGACATCTTGCGCACGCGATCGACGATCCCGCAAGCACGCCCCGCATCGGCGAGTATGCGCGCGACTGCCTGCTCTGCCTTGATGACGTTGGGCGGCTCGCTACCAAGCCAGTTGCGACAGGCGCTCGCACTGGCGACGATGCCGGTAAGCGGCTGCTTGACCTCATGAGCAATCGATGTGGCCAACTCACCCAGCGTGCTGACCCGCGAGAGACGCACCAACTGCGACCTGGACGTCTGCTCGGCCTGCAAGGCCGAAGACCTCTGCAGTGCCAGGTAAGTCGTGGCCGCGATGGCGCATATGCTGAGCATGCAATTGACAAGGCCAGCCTCGTAAGCGCCTCGATCATTCAGGATCACACTGCAAAGGGTCAAGGCGCAGCATACTACCGAGCAGGTCAGCACACCGCGCACGGAAAGAAAGGCCGACGCTATGAGCACCGTCGTGACATAGAAGACCGCGACCGCGATCTCGTAGTCCGTGAGCGTATCTGCGATGAAGATCGTGCCGATTGCAGCGCAGAGCAATGCCAAGCGAGCGGGCCGCGACGTACGGCCGGAGGTTGGCGCCAAAGCAATGCGAGGTGACCTTGGAATCATTCGCTATCAGTCCTTTCGCACCAGGCGCATGCATCATCCAAGCAACGCTCAGCACCGCGAATCGATGCCCTGCGAATATCCTTTCGTATATGCCGGGAACACCATGCCTTTCTGGTAAATCCGGGCACATCCGGTAAGTGGCTATCGACACGCCTTGATGGCCGCCTTGACCGCGGTGAAGGTTTTCAGGGCCTCGGCACGGTACTGAAGACGAATAGAGCGCTCAGCGCCCAATCATGCAGGGTCTCGGTTCATTCCAGGCCCGTGACAGCATTCATGCAAAAGATCCGAGAGATCAGATGAATTACGATTATCGTGCCTTTGCCTGGGGTGCCAAAGCGGCGCAGGATGGCCTCGTGATTGCCGACAACCCTTATTTGTCCTTGCCGCTCCGCGCGGCATGGGATTCGGGTTTCCGGTTTGAGAGGCATCAAAGCGACCGCGTCGATCGGTGCAGGGCTAAACAGGCGTCATCGAAATAGGAAGCCAAGGCAGGCCAAACGCTTTCGGCCCGAAACAATGCCGAAATCCGACGAGCCAGGTACCAGCCCAGCAGTCTTCAGCACGACCACAATTTTGATCATCGAGCAGCCCCTCGCTACCCAGTTTTTTGTACGTCGCCGTTTGCGCAGCCTGTGGCCGGTTGGGTATGCTTCAGCTTAGCCAGTAGCGAAGCGAGTGCCGCTGAAAGATCGATCTGGCGGAAGGGCTTTTCCAGCCGAGGCAGCTGCGCATCGATCCCAATTGCATCTGAATATCCCGAAACAATCAGAACTGGCATTCCAGGTCGCTCACGGGCCACCGCGTTTGCCAATTCAACGCCGGTCATTTCGGGCATGAGATGGTCCGTAATCACGACGTCAACGCGTCCGATCCGTGCAAGCTCTGCAAGCGCTTGCGGCCCCGACGAGGCTTCGATGACTTGAAAGCCGAGTTCGACGAGCATATTGAGGTGGTCTCGCTTTCTCGGACAGTTTGGCGGCTAAGTTAAGCTAATACCGTTTGTCGTTCATGCCGCCATTTTGGTTATCAGATGACGGGAAAATGCCCTCCCATCATCTGATTGCGCGATCCGCCCATAGGCCTCTGCCGGGGTTTGTCCGGCCAGACCCGCGTGCGGCCTCTTGATTGTAATAGGTAATCCACCGGGGAACACTGGTGCTAAGCTCTGATCCGGTTTCGAAGGTGTACGGTCATCGGCACGAAGGTCTCGCGAAGTGCATCCATCTCCCGCGAATACTTGTCGCGGCCGAAGGTGCCTTCGCCTCTCACCGGGACGACATAGTCGAGATGATGGACGACATGCAGCGTCTTGGGAGCCGCGAAAAACAAAGGGCAGCCCGTCGGCTCCCCCTGTCCTGTATCATCCCAGCGTCTTGGCAATCAAACGTTCCAGCCGCTGCGCGAAGGCTCGCGGATCGGCGGGAGCTTCTCCCTCGGCGATACGCGCCTCATCAAGCAACAGGAATGCGATGTCCCGCCGCTGATCCTCGGTCGCCGTCGACTGGTCCAGTCTGGCGATGAGCCCATGGCGCGCATTCACTTCCAGCACAGGCCTTTCGCGTTCGGGCGCACGGCCGGCGGCGGCCAGCATCTTCTCAAGCTGAAGATCCATGGCGTTGTCCGGCGCCACGATGCACACGGCGCTGGTGGTCAAACGGTCGGAGATACGGACGTCGGAGACCTGATCCGCGAGCACCTCCTTGGCAAAGGCGATGAACCCGCTGACATCCTCTGCCGGGTTCGATGTGTCTGCGCTCCCCGCTGCCAAAGGGATCAGGCTGAGGTCGCTGGCGCCCTGCGTCACCGACTTGAAGGGTTTGCCTTCATAATCGACGCCCATCGGCGTCCAGAAATTGTCGACCTGATCGGGCAGCAGCAAGACCTCGATGCCCCGTGCCTTGAACCCTTCGAGCTGTGGAGACGTCGCGATCCGATCGAGGTCATCGCCGGTAGCATAGAAGATCGCAGTCTGATTTTCCTTCAGCCCCGCTACATAATCCTTGAGCGAGCGCCACTCGCCGTTCGATGCCGTCGTCTTGAAGCGAGCAAGCCCAAGCAACTGCGCGCGCCGCTCGTAGTCCTCGTAAAGCCCCTCCTTGAGCACAGCCCCGAAGTTGTTCCAGATTCCTGCGTAGCGATCGGCGTCATTCTCCGAGAGCTTGTCGAGTTCCGAGAGGATGCGATTGCTCACGCCTTTCTGGATGGCCGACAGCAC
>NZ_BAAILP010000004.1:0-2243 GCF_054589055.1 Novosphingobium sp. 11B
AGCGGGGTTTGGGTTTTCCTTCGCCTGTTTGCCCTCGATCCCGCTCAGCCTGAGCTTGTCGAAGGCCCCGCGTCCAAACACAAAAAGCCCCGGTGCATCGCTGCACCGGGGCTTTTTGGTTATCGGTCGAACCGCAAGGGAGGGATCAGTCCTCCTTGGCAGCGGCCTTCTTCTTAGCCGGCGCCTTCTTGGCGGGCTTGGCTTCGTCGGCCGGAGCCTCTTCAGCGTCGTCCTTCTTGGCGGCAGCCTTCTTGGCCGGAGCCTTCTTCGGCTTTTCCTCGGCGGCAGCTTCGTCAGCCGGAGCGGCTTCCGCTTCGTCCTTCTTGGCAGCCTTCTTGGCGGGAGCCTTCTTCGGCTTCGCCTCGGCAGCGGGCTTCTCGCCGTCGGCGTCGGCTTCGATCGCGGCCTGCAGCTCGTCGCGGGTCACTTCGCGCTCGGTGACTTCGGCCTTCTCGATGAGGAAGTCGACGACCTTGTCCTCATAGAGCGGAGCGCGCAGCTGGGCGGCCATCATCGGGTCCTGCTGGACGTATTCGAAGAAGCGCTGGCGATCTTCGGGGCGGTACTGCTGCGCAGCCTGCTGCATCAGCATGCCCATTTCCTGCTGGGTCACTTCGACGCCGTTGGCCTGGCCGATTTCCGAAAGGAGCAGGCCCAGACGCACGCGGCGCTCGGCGATCTTGCGGTAGTCGTCCTTCTCGGCTTCGATCTCTTCGAGCGCGGCGGCCGGGTCTTCCTCGTTCTGCGCTTCCTGGATCAGCTGCTGCCAGATCTGCGAGAATTCGGCTTCCACCATGGTCGGCGGCACGTCGAAGTCATGGCCGGCGGCCAGCTGGTCGAGCAGCGAGCGCTTCATGGCGGTGCGGGTCAGGCCGGCAGTTTCCTGCTCCAGCTGGCCGCGCAGCAGGCCGGTGAGCTGCTCCAGGCTCTCGAGGCCCAGTTCCTTGGCGAAGTCGTCGTCGAGCTTCGATTCGGCAGGCGCCTTCACTTCGTGCGCGACGATGTCGAAGGTGGTTTCCTTGCCGGCGAGGTTCTCGGCCGGGTAGTCCTCGGGGAAGGTCACGGTGATGGTGCGCTCGTCACCGGCCTTGATGCCCTTGAGCTGCTCTTCGAAGCCCGGGATGAAGCGATCAGCGCCGATCACCAGCGGGGCCTTCTCGGCCTTGCCGCCGTCAAACTCGACGCCGTCGAGCTTGCCGGTGAAGTCGATGATGACCTGATCGCCCTCGGCGGCCTCGCCGTCCTTGGTCTCGAAGCGCTGCTGCTGCTTGGCGATGTTCGCGACCGCTTCCGTAACGGCTTCATCCGAGACGGGCACGGTCAGCTTGTCGAGCTTCAGGCCGTCGAGCGAGGGCGCGGCGATGGTCGGCAGGATTTCGAGGCTGACGGTCAGCTCGGCGTCCTTGCCCTCTTCGTAGCCGTCGGTCAGCTTGACGTCGGGGTTCATCGCCGGGCGCAGGGCGTTGTCGGCCACCAGCTTGTCCATGGCTTCACGGATCGAGGTGTTCAGCGCTTCCTGGTGGATCGCCGGGCCGTGCAGCTTCTTGACGAGGTTCGCGGGAACCTTGCCGGCGCGGAAGCCGGGCATGCGTACCTGCGGGGCGATCTTCTTGACCTCACCCTCGACCTTGGAGGTGATGGTGGCGGCGGGGATGGTGACCGTGTAGGCGCGCTTCAGGCCTTCGTTGGTCGTTTCGACGATCTGCATTTCGATGCCTTCCTGTGCAATCCAAAGGGCCTCTCGGCCAGCATTACGCGGCATTCCCTCGCACAGGCGGCGGATTGGTGCGGGCGAAGGGACTCGAACCCCCACATCTTTCGATACTGGTACCTAAAACCAGCGCGTCTACCAATTCCGCCACGCCCGCATGAGTGTAGCCTGAAACTCAAGGGACGGGCCATTAATGGCAGCCGGAGAAAAGGGCAAGTGCGACGAGTCGCTATGCTGTCACGGAACGGATCGGCTGTGCGCCGGGTTATGTGTGCGAGGGGGCGAGAGGAGCGAGATCACCATGGCCACCCAGCCACCCGTCTACAGCCCCGGCGACACGCCCGCGGAAATCCCGACGCCCGGAAACGACCCCGGCGTTCCCGGCGGGCCGGATGAGACACCGCCGCAAGGGCCGGACTTCGACCAGCCCGATGAGGCGCCGGTGGAACTGCCGCCGCCGGATTGAGGCTCATTTCGTCATTGCGAGCGTAGCGAAGCAATCCAGGGCGGCGTAATGCTGCCCTGGATTGCT
>NZ_BAAILP010000005.1:0-23520 GCF_054589055.1 Novosphingobium sp. 11B
TAGGCACGGCGGATGCAGCCGAACGCGCGCCGCTCGAATGGCGTTTCGCGCGGCCATGCTTCGCGCAAACTGCCGACCAGCATTTCCGCGCTCTCGCGCAATTCGTCCAGCGCATGGGTGCGGGGTCCGTGCAGCGTGAGCGACCACAGTAGGCATTGATAGGAATGCTCGCACGCCTGATGCAGGAGCAGCGCAGCCATCGGCGCATTTCCCTGCCGTTCGTAGAAAGCCGCGCCGTTCAGGAAGTCCGTGGCCCGCGCGTCCCAATGGGCATATTCCGTCATGCCGAGGGCGCGACGATCCGGGCCGGGCAAGCTGCGCGGCGGTTGAAGGCGCAATCCCTCCGACTGATATAGAGCAATGCCCTGACAGACGATGCTGACGAAATGCGGTACGCCCTCGGCAAGAGCGGCGTTGATCCGCTCCAGACTTTCGACGTCGAGGCGCACCGGATGGGTGATGTCGCCAAGCTCCCACGCGCGGCGCAATCTGTCGCGCACCAGCCGCCAGTCGCGTTCGCTGCGCGCCAGCCGAGGATAGTTGACGATCGCAAGACAGCGGAACGCTTCTCCCGGCTCAACCTCGCCCCAATCCGTCCGGGCATGGGGGCCATGGAGGACCAGCGCGAGAATGCGGCCAGCCCGGAAATGTTCGGAGCATCGGCCCTTGGTCATTTCCTCGAACGCCGCGAACAGGATCGTAGCGACGCGAAGAAGCTCCGTCCGGATCGGTGCGGGAAGGTGAACGGCTTCGGTGCGCAGCATCATGACCGTGCCCCGTTTGATCGGCGCTGACATCCCTTCGGGCGGTGGTGCCAGGTCACGTCATGCACGCGATCCACCAAGGCGCGCACAAGGGGCTTGATCGTGGCGGGGACGAAACCGCCCGTGCAGGGCCGGTCTTCCTCCCACTCATCATAGTGATAGCCCCACTTCCAGTAAGGCGAGAGAACCACGGCTAGCCGCGCCATATCAGGGCAGTCATGACCAAGGCCGCAGGCATTGGCGTAGGCCAGCGCCTTGGCGATGTCCTGCTTGATGTGACTGGCGTTCCACCCATCGGCAAAACCCATGTCGAGCAGATAGGCACATAATGCTTGCTGGCAGACGAAGCCTGCGAAATGCAGGGCAGGGTTTGTGAAGCCGCTCTCGGGGAAGGCTACGATGTCCGTCAGCATCCAGCGCCGTTCGGCGTTGTGGTAGCGGAAGCGGCTGATGCAGCGCCCTTCCTTGCTCCGCGCCAACGTCGCGGGTTCATCCTCATAGTGCTGGTGAAGCGAAGCCAACGCCTTCGCCCAGGGCGAGGCGATGACCGGTGCAGCGACTGGCACGATCGTCAGTCTGCGTGGCAGGGCGCGGCGGGATGTGGAGACGGGCATAGACACCTTCCGTTCCGCATCCATCGCAGCGAGGCAGGATGTGACGGGCGGATACGGAACGGTCCCGACACTTCCGCATGATTCGCGATGCCTATCATTCATCAGGCCCCACCACAGGAAGCTGCTGAAGCATATACGCCATCGTTTACTCAATAAACGATGGCGTATATCGAAATAAACGGTAGCGTCAATTGGTTTGGCTTGGAGATTGTCACGGTGGCCGATAGCGACAGGGCGATGGGACGCCCGCCACTTGGAATGAAGCCGACGACGATCAGGCTATCAAGCGACACGATCGGCCGCATCGAGGCGCTTGTCGGCAACCGCAGGCTTGCCCTATTTATCCGTGAAGCGGTTGAGAACGAATTGCAGCGTCGCGAGAAACCGGAAGCGCGCAACGATTAGAACCGCCTCTGACAGAGCCCTTCCGCGACGCTTGTCGGCGCCTTGCCAATCCGACATGATTGTCGGACATTTCCTTCACTGCAGGAGCCACGTGGCGGCAGAATTCTTGACACTATCCCAGAATGCGTGGCTCGTGACTGGCATTGATGTGATCTCCGGCAGCTCGCTTCGCGCCCATTGTCGTCGCCCAATGCTTTTACTGATTGCTCAGAGGCGGTCATTCGTTCCAGTTGGAACGGCTCATCTAACGAAAAAAAGGTGTCGGTCGTCCCGCCTTACACAGGGCTCTCACGTCCAAGTCAGTCCCCACGTCAGGCACACCTATCTCCCACCTCCATGATGCCCTGCAAGCGGGAGCTTGAACAACCAAACCACAGATGATTCACTTATCAAACGTCCAAGGCTGTCCAGACAAACCGAGCCACTTCTATGATGGGCACGAGCGAAAGCAGATCAGCTTGGGAAAATCGCTTCGACTTGCAATCCATGTTGCGACACGTATGTGAGCGGCCCACCACGGTTATAAAGTCGCCCGGCGGATGGAAATGCGTGAGCTGATTATCGGTTAGGAGTGGGCGGCGTGGCCAAAAGATTTGTGTTCCGGCAAGTATGCAGTAGAGATTGGGGTGTATTCTTGAATGATGGCGAGATCAGGTCAAAGAATCATCACACGCCTCAGCTAATTCATCAGACATCACATGCTGGGATAGTCAATACACGCGGCACCAGTTTCATTAACCTGCCGCACGGCGGCGTAGTCAACGACTACGTACCTTTCTATTTCTCTCCTCGGACGGGGTTCGCATACACGATCAGTCAGGGCAATATCGACCTGCGATCGCCCACCGGTCAGGTGTTGGGCAAGGCGAGCGAGGACGAGCGCATTTTCTTCGTTTGCGACGTGGATCGCTTCCATGGCACGAACCTGAATTATTGTTTCAGCAACGTCGCTTTGAACACCGCAGCACCGATGCCGGTGATCGAGACGGACCTTAGAAAGCTCGCGACCCATATCGACTGGACTATGTTCGATG
This sequence comes from Novosphingobium sp. 11B, assembly GCF_054589055.1. Taxonomy (NCBI): domain Bacteria; kingdom Pseudomonadati; phylum Pseudomonadota; class Alphaproteobacteria; order Sphingomonadales; family Sphingomonadaceae; genus Novosphingobium; species Novosphingobium sp. 11B. The sequence goes on from NZ_BAAILP010000005.1 coordinate 2,818, forward strand.
ACCCTCCAATTACCGCCCATATTCCAGAGATCGGGTATGCCGGAGTCGGTAAGTGGTTTCACAGCCCCGCTTCACCGCAAAAATATCAGAACCGATCGCGTCAGAGGATGGCTGAGTTTCTCGTTAAGGACGCAGTTCCATTGGATATGGTAACCTGCGTCATTGCCAAAACTCTTGCGATGCAGCAGCATCTGCAAGCGCAAATGGCTTCTTCGAACTGGAATATTCCTATCTTGGTCAAACCTGGGTGTTATTTTTCATGACCCTGACATTTAAAAGCGGCGACATGTTCTCCGAGCCGGTAGATGCAATAGTTAACACGGTAAATTGCGTCGGCGTGATGGGGAAGGGTGTGGCGCTGGAATTTAAGCACCGCTGGCCTGAAAACTATAAAGTTTACAAGGCCGCTTGTGCTGCAAAAACCCTCAAACCAGGGCGAATTCTCATTCACGAGAACCGTCGCCTCTTTGGCGATGACGGTCCCCGTTTCCTCGTCAATTTTCCAACCAAGGCTCATTGGCGCTCGCCTTCTAAGCTCTCATACATTGAGGAGGGCCTAGATGCGCTGGTGGACGAGATTCGACATTATGGGATCACTTCGATCGCGCTGCCGCCTCTCGGGTGCGGGAATGGGGGGCTAGACTGGCGCGATGTTAGGCCGATGATCGCTGATAAACTGTCCACCTTGAAGGACGTCAAGATTGTCGTGTTTAGTCCCAAGGAGAGTGCTGACCAGCCCGAATTTGATGAACGAGCGTCGCTAGCGATGAATCGCGCGCGCGCCACTTTGCTCAAAGCCCTGTCGGAGCTTGAGGTTCATTTCGATGGATCGTTCGACCGATTATCGCTACAGAAAATCGTCTATTTTCTGCAGACTCTTGGCGTAGATTTTCGACTCAATTTTCAAAAGAACTTGTATGGACCATATTCTGACCCGCTAAAAAAGGCGTTCATGTCTTTAGAACGCCATGGCATGATCGCCGGATTTTTTACTGGTGATCGCCGTGCTCATGTGACCCCCGCAGGCTGCGCCGCTGCTGATGCACACTTGCAAGAGGTCGGCATTAGTGTCGACGACACGATCCTTAAGCTTGGCCATTTGGTGCAGGGTTACGAAGGTCCATACGGGATGGAACTGCTTTCGTCTGTGCACTGGCTAGCTGATAATGAAAAGCATTATCCAGTTGAGAAGGTGATTGAGGCCCTGCGGAATTGGAGCGATCACAAGAATAACTCGTTTGATGAAGCGTCGATCCGCGCTGCCTATGCGCGCCTGGTCGAAGACGGCCTGATTAATTGAACTTTGGCGGGTCGGAGGCAATCCGGCCCGCTTCTCTCGCTTGTCAGCCTAAGGTCTCCCGAAGGTCGCAGTTTCGGCGCAACTGCCTGCTTTGGAAATATTTCGCTCCTCCCCTCACCGATCTGACGGACAGCGATGACACAGCCTCCACTTTTTTCTTGCGATATAGCCGCGAGCCGAACTTCCGCGTCGAGCCCTACTCGGCCGCCCGTTGCGAGGCGAAGATCGGCAGCGGCCTAGACCCGCAGGGCAATTCCGTGGCGACATTACTCTTCCTGGCACGGTACGGTACGACTCCGTCTGTAGGATCTGCTCAAGTTCGTTGGAGTACAGGGCCTAACCTATGTCACGCTTTACGCCTTACCGATTGGATGAAAGGAGCAGGCTGGGACGACAAGCGCATTGCTCAAGAGGCGAGCTGGTTGAACGCGACTTTCAAGGACTTCAGCGCAACCGCGAACAACCCGACATATCTGGGCCATTCTGCCGGCACGGCGGCACCTCGATAGCGCCCAGTCGGCCGGTGCCGCTCGACGATACCATAGATCCAACGCGTAAGGCTGCGGTAGCGTTTCTGTTGGGACGAGCCAGGACTATCCGCTATCCCAGCGCGACCGGCAAAGCCGGCGCAAATGTCGTGCTCTTCGCAACGCAGGAGGATTTTGTTGGGGTCGGCGAGGAGGATCCGCACTTCACCTTCGGGCGGGGAAAACCTTGGCTCAAACTAACTGCTGTCTCGCACGTTTGAGCCGCTCCTCGGGCCATTCGTAACTCTCTACAGCAATGTCGCCCCGCCGCAGGCGGCGGATAGACCTCCATTCCCCGAGGGTAGAGGCCTAATGGTAGAGAAAACCGGTCAGGCGCCAATCCATCGCCGCACCGCGCCAGGACTCTTGCGACGGCTTTCCGGATCAGGGGGCGGTAGATAGAATGATCATAACGAGCGGATTGTTGACCTCCGATTCAAAAAATCCGGGGCCTCGGCGATCCCGGAATACATGTCAGATCTTGCTCGGCAGTGTCACCATGACATTGCGCGACTGCCCATACCCATTCGCTATGAATGAGGATTGCGCGACACTCGTGTTCCGTTTACGTTCTGATCGTGTAGGGCGATGTGTAACGGTTGGCAGCGTGCGCGCAAGTTGGTGGAGCACCAGCTAGGGTCGGAAACGCCGACAATGAACGGGAAGATGTATGCTCACGGAGATAAGCACGGCGCTCAGTAGCCTAAAGGCGACAAGCGATATTATCAAAGGACTGACCGCTACCGCCACCGAGACTAAGCTGAACGAGGTCCGGATAACTCTTCAAGGCAATCTGCTTGAGGCTCAGCAAGCATTGATCGATGTCCAAGCCTCCGGGGCTGCCACTGCCGCGCGCATCAGACAACTCGAGCAGGAGCTGACTGACCTGCAGGATTGGAGCGTCGAGAAAGCGCGGTACGAGTTGCGCGATGCTGGCCGGGGCGCGTTCGTCTATATGCCAAATGCGGAAGTAGGCAACGACGAGCCGCCACACTGGCTATGCCCCAACTGTTTCGGACTCCGGCGAAAGTCATTTATGCAGTTCAAGGGGCAAGACAAGCGGCCAGGCGGCGGCAACGGTGACACTTCCAACTACGCCTGCGATACCTGTCGCAGTTCGATCAAAGTGACCTACACCGTCAAGCCGACTAACATGCCCATGCGGAGTGCAAGCTGATCTCATGACGAAGCAAGAGCAGTTTCTGTGGATCGTGCAGACTTGCCTGTTGGCGAATGCAACCAACGTAAGCATCGGAAGTCATGCGGATCGTTTCCGTCACGATATCTCAGCAACCGGTATGTTCGGCAACATCGATGAGGCGGTGCGCGCCAGCGAATTCATTCCGCATGATATGGACGCGAGCAGCGTCGCGCATGAGTTTGTGTTCTTCATCTGCTCGAATCGCAGGGAGGGGGATGACGCGGGCAGCCCCGCACGCTGCGCGGACTGGATGATCAGAACTTAGGGCCTGTCGATCGACGGCTCATCTGAGCCACGCTGGGACCGACAAGCAAACAGATCAGTGTAGAAGCACACTACTTGCACGCGGGAATTAGATCAGTTCACGCCGCTCGGGTAAGGGCTAAACGGAGAAGGCAACTTGGACGCGATACATAATCCTGATCGTTTCATGGCCGACTTACGACAGGTGCTCTCACAGGGACGTAAGCGTGTAGGAATACTCATCGGCGCGGGCGCCCCGCTCTCTGTCCGCGTCAATGCAGCAGGTGACCTCGATCCCGATGGCAGGGTACTCATTCCTGGGGTTGAACAGCTGACCGATCGCGCTATCGGCAAGCTGTCCGGTCAATACGCGGTCGCTGCGGCGGCGATCCGGGCGGACTTGCCAGGGGGCGGCAATATCGAGACGATTCTCTCGCGCGTGCGGCTACTCCAGAGCGCGATCGGTGACATATCGGTGCATGGGTTGACGGCGAGCGGATATGAAGAGCTAGGACGAACGATCTGCGGCGCGATCGGCGAGATTGTAGGCGCCAAGCTTCCGAAGGGACGCACGCCTTACCACGAGCTGGTCGCTTGGATCAGCGGCACGCAGCGGCCGCACGCGGTCGAGGTATTTACGACAAACTACGACCTTCTATTCGAGGAGGCATTCGAGCTAGCTAAGGCACCGTATTTCGACGGTTTCACCGGCGGGCACGCACCGTTCTTTGATCCAGTGACGGTGGCGGGGGACGACCTGCCGGCACGCTGGTCGCGGCTTTGGAAGCTGCACGGCTCGCTCGGTTGGCGGGTCAAAAATGGCGTTGTCGTCCGCTCAGGCGGTAATGAGTGCAGCGAACTCGTGTATCCCGATCATCTGAAATATGACTTAACCCAAAAGCAGCCCTACTCTGCTCTTTTCGAGCGGCTGAAGAGGTTTCTGCTTACCCCGGATACGCTTCTTCTTACGATAGGCTTTTCCTTCCGCGACGCGCATATCAACGCGGTACTGGACGAAGCGCTAGCCATGAACGCGAACGCAGCCCTAATCGCGTTCCAGTTTCAGTCTCTCGCGGCAGAAGAGCCTGCGTGCAAATTGGCTTACGAGCACCCCAACGTATCGGTGTACGCGTCGGATGCTGCGGTGATCGGAGGAGTGGCGGGACGCTGGCAGCCAGGCGACCCGCCGAAGAATTGGACCGAAATTCGAGCAAGTTTCTGGAGTACGCGCTGGGGAAGCACGGATCCCGCGTTTCTCCTAGGCGACTTCGCGGCCTTCTCCCGCTTCTGTGCGCTGTCCTACTCATCCGACTTGATCCATGTCGTCGAACCCGCCCCCCTCGCGTTAGGCGGGCTGTCCGTCGATCTGGCTTCGACTGCCGCAGTTACTGCGGCATGAGCGGCAACGATCCGACCTATTTGGGTCGAGTGAGTGCCGTCTCCGGTTCCTCAATCACCGTCAAACTGTCGGAATCACTCGCCTCCGGATTGGCGATGATCGCCGGCCACACCTATCGCGTTGGTCAGGTCGGTAGCTTCGTCCGCATCCCACTCGGTTATCAGGACCTTTTTGGCGTGGTCGCGGAGGTCGGGGCTGCGGGCGTGTCGGGCGGACCAACTGGACCCGACGAGGATACGGGTCGATGGATGCGGGTTGAGCTAGCAGGCGAGGCCATCGGCGATCGGTTCGAGCGGGGGCTCAGCCAGCATCCCAATATTGGCGACACGGTCCATATTGTCACTGAGCGCGATCTTCGTCGTATTTATGGCGGCGCGGATGATGATCAGGTGGCCATCGGCAGCTTGTCTAGCTCGGAGAACATCGCGGTCAGGCTTGCGCTCGACGCGCTGGTGACACGTCATTCCGCCATCTTGGGGTCGACCGGCTCTGGCAAGTCGACGACGGTGTCGAGCCTGCTGCGATCGATCGTCGCACCGCCGGGCGTGCAGGGTTCGGGCGGTGCCCGAATTTTACTGCTCGATGTTCATGGCGAATACTCCGCTGCTTTGGGCGATGTCGCGCGCACGTTCAGCGCGACACCCCAGCCAGGCGAGCAACCTCTTTTTGTGCCGTACTGGGCGCTAGAAGCCGGGGAACTTCTCGAGTTTATCGCCGGCGGGCTAAGCGACACACACCTTGTCGCGTTCACCGACAAGATCCAAGAGCTAAAGGAAGCGCGCCTGCAAGCGGGGCAACTCCCTGGGCTCGACCTTCAGTCGCTGACGGTGGACAGCCCGGTGCCGTTCTCCTTGAAACAGCTCTGGTACGACCTACTCAACTTTGAGGTAACCACGTTTGCAGGGCCTCAGCGGGACCAACCCTGCCTCGAAGTGCCAGGCGACGCTCAGACGCTAACCGCACCCCGGTACACCCCACACGCGCTCGGCTCGGCGGGACCGTTCATCAACCAGTCCGCCAAGGGTATTCGCCGCCAGCTCAACTTGATCAGGTCACGCCTGCTCGATCGACGGTACGATTTCATGTTGCATCCAGGCCCTTGGGAGCCCGATTTAGCTGGGACCACGCCTGAGGACTTAGACACGCTGCTCGAAGGCTGGCTTGGGCACGACCGCCCCATCACCATCCTAGACCTCTCCGGCGTACCCAGCTCGGTGTTGGTCAGGCTAATCGGGTCCATCTTAAGGATTGTGTACGAGGCGCTCTACTGGAGCCGCGAGAAGACTGAAGGTGGGGTGCTCCGCCCTCTCCTGGTCGTAATGGAAGAAGCGCACCGATACGTCAGTCCCGAAAGCGGCAATGTCGCCGCTGACGTGGTGAAGCGCATTGCCAAGGAGGGACGCAAATATGGTGTTGGCGCCATGCTTGTGTCGCAGCGACCTTCCGAGATAGATGAGACGGTGCTGTCACAGTGCGGCACCCTAGTTGCTCTTAGATTGACGAACCCGACCGATCGAGGGCGCGTGAAGGGAGCGTTGCCGGACAACTTGTCGGGACTTATGGATCTCCTTCCGGTACTGCGTACCGGGGAAGCGATCATCGCGGGCGAAGCGGCGAGACTGCCGGTGCGATGTCGCATCACGCTCCCTGCGGCTGACCGTCGTCCGAAGAGCTGTGACCCGGAGGTTAGCGCTGCGTGGCGCACACGGCGTGTGGCTGAGGGTTATGATCGCGTCGTGGCATCTTGGCGAGCCCAGCGCACGACCGCAGTCGTGGCCGAGCAGACTATAGACCGCCAGCCGATACCAGAAGAGGAAGCATAATGGATCGTCAGCTAGTTGCATCATCGAACGTTGCCTCAATCGGGTATGACGAGGCCAGCGCTACGCTGGAGGTCCAGTTCCTGAACGGTGCAGTATATCAGTATTTCAACGTCGGAAGCGACCTGCATACGCAGCTTATGGCCGCGCCTTCCAAAGGGCAATTCCTTCACGCCTATATTAGGAATGCCTACCCATACTCGCGCATAGGGTGATTGGCTCCATCCGGCTCTCGAGTTCAAGCTTTCTTAAATTATTAGATTGCTTGGAGCGATCCAGCTCATCTGCTTTACTGCCTGTTGTGCTGATCGGTGCCAAATGAACAAGACTCGGCTTTGTGGCGGCTGGATGACCCGCAACGCGCGCCACGAATTGCTGGCAATCCGTATGCCAGGAGCGTTCGCTTTCTTGCGCCATGCACTCGCAACCGGACCGAGCCAAATGTCCCAATTCCGCGTTCGGCGCTTGGCGAATCACAACCGTTTCTTGTCGTTTAGTCCCGCGCTTAATCGGCGCCTGCTTGTCAGTTCGCGTGAACAGCAATTATCTTCCGGCTGAACCTCGGCGGATGCGAATCGCAGCCATCCCAGTCCATGGCAATCCAATTGCAGCCACAAGATTCCCGGGATTACGCGGGGGGTCTTTTCTGGAGAATGTTTCGCATCACTTTGATTTGAAATGAAAAAATCGACAGTTTTGTATTCCCGCTACCTCATGAAGCGCTGTGGCCGAAACGAGGCCTTATAATTTTGCCTCCTCTGCGCAATTGGTCGATGTGATCCGACCAGTGCTGCATCATCCTCGCTCGCTCCGCCCAATACTGCCCACGGGCATATGCTCGCCGGATTGAGTTGCCGTCTGCATGAGCCAACTGGCGCTCGATCGCATCTGGATTCCAAGTCCCCATTTCGTTGAGCAGGGTTGCCGCCAAGGCTCGAAATCCGTGGGCAGTCATCTGATCCTTTGCATACCCGAGCCTACGGAGCGCAGCATTGAGGGTATTGTCGGACATCGGCCGAGACAGGGACCTCAATGACGGGAAAAGGAATGGACTGTAATTTGCGTCATGTTCGATTTCGCTAAGAATCTCGATCGCTTGAGTGGTCAAGGGTACGGAATGCGCGACGCCCATCTTCATCTTGTGGCCTGGAATAGTCCATACCTTCTTCTCCAGATCGAATTCCTTCCATTCGGCCCAGCGAAGCTCTCCCGGGCGGACGAAGACGTGCGCGATCAACCGGAGCGCCGTTCGGGTGAGAGGCATTCCATCATAATCGTCGATGGCGCGGAGCAAGGCGCCTGCTTCATCCGAGGTGGTGATGGCCGCCCGATGTTTTGTCTTTGGTGTGATGAGGGCCCCGCGCAAGTCCGCTGCGACATCTCGCCCCGCCCGGGCACTGACGATCGCGTAGCGAAACACCTGACTGCATGCTGTTCGGATACGGTTTGCTGTATCGTACCTTTTCGTCGCCTCAACTTTTTTGAGGGCGAGTAGCAGTTCCGGCGCTGATATCTCGCCTATCGGGCGTTTGCCGATCGATGGATAGATCTTGTTTAAGAGCCAGCGCGCCTTCTTGACGGTCATGGGGGCAGCGCCTTCGGTTTCGATCTTGGCGATCCACTCATCGGCGACGGATTGAAAGGTGTTAGCAGCGGCGAGCGATTTCTCGATCTTTTCCAGCCTGACCTGCTCAAGCGGATCGATGCCTTTTGCCAGCAGGCGGCGGGCGTCTAATAGCATGTCTCGTGCTTCGCTCAGCATGACTTCTGGCCAGCGTCCGAAGGACAGGGTACGCTGTTGGCCTCCGAAGCGGTAATTCATCCGCCAGTATCGGACGCCGCTTGGCTTGACCAGAAGGTAGAGCCCGTCTCGGTCGGACAGCTTGAAGGCCTTGTCCCTTGGCTTCGCGTTCTTTACCGCTGTGGCGCTGAGGCCTTTTGTTCCTGATGTCTCTGGCATTGATGGACCTCCGAGGATTGCCGGAGGGGAGTCCATCATCGGGACCATCAATGGCCGTGGATGCGGTTAAATCCGTCCGGATCGTGGCGGAGATTATATCAGTAAAAACGGCTGAAAACAGACATTCTCCGGACGTCTGTGGACGTCTCCGGAGAGAGAAATGGAGGCCCGAGCCGGAATCGAACCGGCGTGCAAGGATTTGCAGTCCTCTGCGTCACCACTCCGCCATCGGGCCATCCGTGTGGAGGAATGCGCGCCTAGCAACCGATCGCAGGGAGTGCAACGGGATTCGCGCAAGTGGCCGGATTTTGTTTGTGCCTCATCGCTCTCGATACCCGTTTCGTGCGCTTCTTCCCTTGCCGAAAGCGCGGACGGAGCGCTGTAATAGCCGTTTCCTTGCATGAAAGGGTTTTGGCATGATTCTTGGAGCAGTGCTTGCAGGTGGGCTGTCGAGCCGCTTCGGCAGCGACAAGGCGCTGGCCGAAATCCAAGGGCGCACGCTGATTTCGCTGGCGGTCGATACGCTGTCGGGCTGGTGCGAACATGTTGTCGTCACCGGGCGCGAGACCGCACCCGCCCCGACGCTCCCCGACTGGCCGCGCGCTGGGATGGGGCCGCTTGGCGGGCTGGCGGCTGCCTTGCATCATGCCCTGGACGAGGGTTACGAGGCTGTGCTGAGTTGCGGGGTCGATGCAGGGCCGCTACCGGATGATTTGCCCTTGCTGTTGGGGCGAGCGCCGGCCTGCCTTGCCACGCAGCCGGTCATCGGCTTGTGGCCTGCGTCGGCCGCCCCGCAACTCGAAGCCTTGCTGGAGAGCACGGAGCGTCATTCTATGCGCCGGTTCGCGGAAATGATCGGCGCGCGTCTCGTCGAGATCGATACGCCGATCGCCAATATCAATACGCCCGATGACCTCGCCCGGATCGCCGACAGCCCCTTGTCCTGAGCGAGGTTCGTGTTTCAGGCGACAGCCTGTTGCGGATGGGAATATGGTCCGCCGTTCGGGACGAACGTCGTCCGCGCCTCGTCCTCGGCAGTTGATCTCAGGCAATAGCCGCCTGCCGAGGCTGTGGCGATGATGCCCGCCATGCCTACGAAGCCCAGCTTGCGGCGCAGGCGGGACATGTGAACGGCAATGCTGTTGGTTTCGGGTACAAAGCCCATCCGCCAGACGTCCTGAATCAGGTCCTGCTTGCTCACCGGCTCTCCGGGCGTGTCCGCCAAGCGCCAGATAAGTGCGAATTCGCGGGGGTTGAGGTTGAGGGACTTGCCCTGCCCATAAGCCTCGCGGGCCAGCAGATCGAGTTCCAGATCGCCGAGGCGACGGTGGCGGGGTAGCCAGCGTGTCAGTTCGGCCAACCTGCAGGCACGGGCCTCGAACTCGCTGGGATCGACAGTATCGGGCACGGCTTCGCCGAAGCCGGCTTGCAAAAGTTCAGCGCGCTCACTTGCGGATGCGGGGCCGATCACCAGCACGAAACGGCGTACGTCGTTGCGGACGGCCAGCAGCCTTTCCCATCCGGCAGGATCGAGATGACCTGCGTGCATGACCCCCATGCTGTCGCTGGAGGGCTCTCCACCAAAGTCGAGTGTCCAGCCGCAAACCCTGAGATCGAAGTCGATCGGGATTCTGTCAGTCCCGAGCCATCGAAAATGATACGGCGAATCTCGCCGTGAAAGAAGGTTAGCCATCTGCCCCCCAAATAGCTCAGTATTCCAATGCGAGGGGCGAGATGGCGTAATTTTACCCTCTGTTACAACACGTATATTATTACAGGACTACGCGTGCGTTAACTTCGATATTCCGCAGAAATCCTGAATTTTTGCCGTTACAGGCGCTCAGGATGAAGGGGTATTAACCCCCATCGAACTGAGGTAACGCTTCACGTTGCGCGCGGCTTGTCGAAGGCGTTGTTCGTTTTCCACCATGGCGATTCTGACAAAGCCTTCTCCGTCTTCACCGTAGCCGACGCCCGGAGCGACGGCGACTTCGGCGTGGGTCAGGAGCTGCTTCGAGAATTCCAGGCTGCCCATGTCCTTGAGGGCCGGTGGCAGGGGCGCCCAGGCGAACATCGAGGCCTTTGGTGCGGGAATGTCCCATCCGGCTCGGCCGAATGCCTCGACCATGACGTCGCGGCGCTTCTGGTAGAGGTCGCGGTTGCGCTGGACGATGTCCTGCGGGCCGTTCAGCGCGGCACAAGCAGCGGCCTGGATCGGCGTGAAGGCGCCGTAGTCGAGGTAGGACTTCACGCGGGTCAGCGCAGAGATCAGCTTCTGGTTGCCCACCGCAAAACCGATGCGCCAGCCTGCCATCGAGTAGGTCTTGCTCATCGAGGTGAATTCCACCGCGACGTCCTTGGCGCCCGGCACCTCGAGGATCGAGCGGGTCGGGTTGCCGTCGTAATAGAGTTCCGAATAGGCAAGGTCGGACAGAATCCAGACCTTGTTCTCCTTGGCCCAGGCGACGAGGCGCTCGTAGAACGCGAGGTCCACGGTTTCGGCTGTCGGGTTCGACGGGTAGTTGACGATCAGGATCGAGGGCCGCGGCACCGTGAAAGCCATCGCGCGGTCGAGCGAGCGCCAGTAGTTCTCGTCAGGCGTGGTCGGAACCGAGCGGATTGTGGCGCCGGCGATGATGAAGCCGAACGTATGGATCGGGTAGCTCGGGTTGGGCGCCAGCACCACGTCGCCGGGCGTCGTGATCGCGGTGGCCAGGCTGGCCAGGCCTTCCTTCGAGCCCATGGTCACGACGACCTCGCGCTCGGGGTCCAGTTCCACGTTGAAACGGTTGGCGTAGTAGTTCGCCTGGGCGCGGCGCAGGCCGGGGATGCCCTTGGACTGCGAATAGCCGTGAGCATCGGGCTTCTGCGCCACCTCGCACAGCTTGTCGAGCACGTGCTGGGGCGGGGGCAGGTCGGGGTTGCCCATGCCGAGGTCGATGATGTCCTTACCGGCCTGGCGGGCTGCGTGCCTCATCGCGTTCACTTCGGCGATGACATAGGGCGGCAGTCGCTTGATGCGGTAGAACTCGTCTTCCATGACCTCTGGTATCCAGTAGCTTTGGCGGCAGGATCGCCGCTCGGTCCCTGTAGGGGATTCGGGCTTCCGCGCAAATGGGGACTGGCGAAAGATAATTGCAGGAAATGTCACGCTGAAGCGTGCGAAGGGGGCTCGACAGGAGTCCGCAGGGTTGCCAACCTGCGTGCGAATCTCAAGGAGAGCGATTGCCGATGGCTACCGACGCCGACCTCATCAGCGACGTCATGAAGTCCCAGGTTCAGAGCCTGACGACTCTGTTTGGCCAGATGGTCCCGGCGGAGGGCACTCCTGAAGCCGAAGCGACGGTGCAATGGGCCGAGGTGGCCGGCCGGCTGCATTCGATATGGACTGAGTTTCAGGTCGAGCAGCTGAACAAGGCATCGGCAGACAAGCCTCCGCACTACGCAGACCCTATGAAATGGATCGCCACGGCTGAGGGCGTCTTTCGCCAGCTTCCGCTCGCCAATCCCGAGATGCAGCAGAAGCTGTGGAACGAGGGGCTGGCGTTGGTGAATGCCGTGTTCGGGCAATATGGCATCGGACCGCGCGGCGAGGAAATCCGGGAACAGCCGGAGTTGCCGCGCCGCGACCATCGTTTCTCCGATCCGGAGTGGCGCCGCCAGCCGTTCTTCGCGATGCTGCATCAGCTTTATCTGCTCATGAGCGAGCAGGTCACCGGCCTCGCGGAATCGATCGAGGGGCTGGAGCCTGCGCGCAAGGCGCAATTGCTGTTCGCCACCCGGACCGTAGTGGATGCCCTGAGCCCCGCCAACTTTCCGCTGACAAACCCGGTCGCTCTCGCGAAAGCGTCGGAGACGCGCGGCGAAAGCCTGGTGCGCGGGTTCGAGAACCTGCTCGACGACATGCGCAAGGGGCAACTGACGCATACCCGGCCCGGCGCCTTCGTGCTGGGCGAGAACATCGCTGTGACCCCTGGCAAGGTGGTCTTCGAAACCCCGCTCTACCAGCTCATCCAGTACACTCCGACCACCGACAAGGTCCTGAAGACTCCCTTGGTGATCTTCCCGCCATGGATCAATCGCTTCTACATCCTCGATCTCAATGCGCGTAAGAGCTTCGTGCGCTGGGCAGTCGAGCAGGGCGTGACAGTGTTCATGGTCTCCTGGAAGTCGGCCGACGCCTCGATGGCCGATCTTCTGTGGGATGATTACATCGCAGCGCAGATCGAGGCCGTGGACTTTGCGCGCAACCGTCTTGGTGTGCCTTCGGCGCACACGATCGGCTATTGCGTCGCCGGCACGACGCTGGCGGCCACGCTCGCCGTGCTGGCGCGCAAGGGTGAGGCGGACAAGATCGCCAGCGCGACCTTCTTCACCGCGCAGGTCGATTTCGAGGATGCGGGTGACCTCAAGAACTTCATCGACGACCAACAGATCGAGACCGTCGGCCGTCTGTCTCCCGAAGGCTACCTCGACGGGCGCTATCTTGCCGCGACATTCAATATCCTGCGCGGTAACGACCTCATCTGGAATTACGTCGAGCGCAATTACCTCAAGGGAGAGGACTACCCAGCGTTCGATCTGTTGCACTGGAACGGCGATGTCACCAACCTTCCGGCGCTCTGGCATCGCAACTACTTGCGCGACCTCTATCGTGACAACCGGCTGGCGGTGGCGGATTCACTATCGGCCTGCGGCGTGCCGATCGACCTCCATCGCATTGCCACGCCCTGCTACATCCAGGCCGGGCGAGAGGATCATATTGCCCCGCCGACGAGCGTATGGAAGCTGACGCGCTATCTGGCCGGGAACTGGGCGTTCCTTCTTGCGGGTTCCGGTCACATCGCGGGGGTCGTCAATCCGCCCTCGACGGGCAAGTACCAATACTGGACCAACGATGGGTCACCAGAATCGCTGGCCGATTTCGTCGAGGGCGCGACTGAGCATCCCGGGTCATGGTGGCCGCACTGGGCCGAGTGGCTGCGCAATCTTGATCCGGCGGAAGTTCCGGCACGGGGCAGGCGCAAGCCTGGCGGACGCGGTGACAAGGTCGTCGAGGACGCTCCGGGACGCTACGTCTCCACGCGCTAAACAAGGTCCATTCCGGCTGTTTAATCACGTGACCTGCGACTGCGGTCGTGCTGACACACGGCTGTAATCTGCGACAGACACTCTGCGTGGACCTGAAAAGCAAGGCGAATTTGTGCGGTGCAGCATAAATTGTGCATCGCAACATAGAAGTGTTGACTTCGCGTCTGCAAAAACCTATTTTGCAACGCAGCAAAGGTTGATGCGACTCGTGTTTCGTATGAACTGCCCGGGGTGACGCCCGGCTCCTACTCGAAGTTTTCAAATAAGGCTGGATGCACAGATGGCCGACAATGAAGACCCGAAGAGCAATATCGCTCCGGTAACGACACCCAAGCCCGTGGAAGCCAAGCCGGCTGCCCAGGTCAAGGCGCCGGAAGCTGCGGTGCCGGAAAAGCCGAAGGCGGAAGTTTCAAGGCCTGTAGTAGCCGCTGTCGTGCCGAAGGTGGCAAAGCCTGAGGTGCCTGCACCGGTCAAGGTGGAAGCGCCCGCGAAAGTTGAGGTTCCCAAGCCGGTTGCGGCAAAGGTGGCTTCGGCTCCCGCTAAGGTGCCGGTCGCCGAAGCGGCTCCGATCAAGGCTCCCGCTTCAAAGGCTCCGGCAGCGAAGGTTGCGGCGCCGAAGTCCAAGATCAAGGCCGCCCCGGTCGCACTCGCGAAGCCGAAGCCGGTCGTACCAGTTGTTCCGGCAAAAGTCGCTACGGCCAAGCCGGCCATCAAGGTTGCCAAGGACGTGAAGGAAACGGTTGCTGCCGTTCCGGTTCCGAAGGCGGCCACTCCAACGGCGGCACCAAAGACCGCACCGAAGCCCGTTTCGGGCAAGCCCGTCTTCGCAGGACTGTTCTCCAATTTCATGCTCGAGGAAACGACAATGGACATGAGCGCTAACTTCACCGGATTCCAGGACGCCATCACCGAAGCTCAGGCCAAGGCCAAGGCTGCTTTCGAGAAGAGCACCAGCGTGCTGGGCGAAGTCAGCGACTTCGCCAAGGGCAACGTCGAGGCCGCCGTCGAATCGGGCAAGATCTACGCCGAGGGCGTGCAGGCCATGGGTTCGGAACTCGTCTCGGAGAGCCGCGCCGCGTTCGAGAAGATGTCGGGTGACATCAAGGAACTCGCTGCCGCAAAGTCGCCGACCGACTTCTTCAAGCTGCAGAGCGATCTCGTTCGCAAGAACTTCGACACGGCTGTTGCCTACAGCTCGAAGAACAGCGAAGCGATGCTCAAGCTGATGAGCGACACGTTCGCACCGATCTCGGGCCGCGTGAGCATCGCCGTCGAGAAGGCGCGCTCGGCTGCTCCGTTCTGATCTAAGGCAGGTTCGACCGGTCGGATGACGCAGTTATCCGGCCGATTGAGCCGCTGAACCGAGAATATAGGCCGGGGCATCTTGTTATCGGAGGCCTCGGTACGATATTCTGGGCACCATGATTCCCCCGATCGCCGATTCTGACCTGTCGCCCTTTCCGTTCGCGCCGCTTCCGGTTGTGATGGCGGACGATGGCGACACCGATCACGGTACTGGCGACGACCATCAGGTCGGCATAGCCACCAAGACCCGTGCCAAGCCGAAGAAGCCGAGCCAGTTCAAGGTACTGATGCTCAATGACGACTACACCCCGATGGAATTCGTGGTGCTGGTCCTCAAGCGCTTCTTCCATATGGACCTCGAGCAGGCCACGCGCGTCATGCTGCATGTCCATCAGAAGGGCGTAGGCGTCTGTGGCATCTTCCCATACGAGATTGCCGAGACGAAGGTAAACCAGGTGATGGATTTTGCCCGTCAGAACCAGCACCCACTACAATGCACGCTGGAAAAGGCCTGAGCGCATTCTTTCTCCAGCCGGAAACCTTGCCGCTCCAGCGACGTTCAACGGCTCACCCGACACTTTCAGGAAGATGTCGGATCGCCAGCGACAAATCGCTTTGCCCTCCCGGCGTGAGCCGTTAAGGGCGGGGGAGAACGGTTGAGTGACGACGCCTAAGTGAAGTTCATCAGCGCCCTAGACCGCTACATCCTGCGCCTCGTGCTGATGCCGATGCTGGGCATATTCCTGCTCGCCGCATCGCTGCTCGTGCTCGACAAGATGCTCCGGCTTTTCGACTTCGTCGCGACCGAAGGCGGGCCGATCGGCGTCGTCTTCAAGATGCTGGCGAACATGCTGCCCGAATACGCCAGCCTTGCGATCCCGCTTGGGCTGATGCTCGGCATCCTGCTTGCCTTCCGCAAGCTGGCGACCAGCAGCGAACTCGATGTCATGCGCGCGGTGGGGCTCAGCTATACCCGCATGCTGCGCGTGCCCTACATGATCACGACCGCGCTGGTGATCGCCAATTTCGCGATCGTCGGCTATCTTCAGCCGCTGTCCCGCTATTACTACGAAGAGCTGAATTACGAGCTCAAGTCCGGCGCGCTCGGGGCCTCGATCAAGGTTGGCGAGTTTACCGCCCTCAAGGACCGCATCGCCCTGCGCATCGACGAAAGCCGTGACGATGGGCGCAAGCTCATGGGCATCTTCGCGCGCCTTTCGAACGACAAGGGCCAGGTGCTCTCGATCTCCGCGCGGGAGGGGCGTTTTCTTGCGCTCAAGGACAATCCCGACACGATCATCTTCCGACTCGAGCAGGGCCAGATCATTCAGGACGAGCCCGGGCAGCCGTCGCGCGTCCTGACCTTCACGCGCCACGACCTGCCGATCGAGCTTCCCGCAATCGAGAAGTTTCGCCAGCGCGGCGGGCAGGAGCGTGAATACCTTCTGCCCGAACTGCTGAAGCTCGGCTGGGACAAGAATGCGCCAAGCGACGAGCGCGTATCCAGTCAGGCGAATTTCAACTACCGCATGGTCGAAGTCGTGATGATGCTGCTGTTGCCGCTGCTTGGCGTTGCGTTGGCGATCCCGCCCAAGCGCTCCACGTCGGCGCTGGGCCTGTTCGTGTCGATCGTGATGGTGGTGGCCTACCACAAGGTCAATCAGTACGCGAACGACGTCGCCTCGCTGGGCAAGATGAACCCCATCATCGGGCTGTGGGGGCCGTTCTTCGGCTTTGCGGCGATCATCGTCTGGATGTACTGGCGTGTGGCCTACATACCGGGCGGTCAGGCGATCGGCTGGCTCGAGACCGCGTCCGACAAGGTGGTCAAGCGCCTGAAGTCGCTGCTGCGTCGTAACCGGCGCGGGCCTATCCTGCCGACGCCAGCGGACCAGAGTTGATCCATGAACCTCGAATTCTTCCCGTCGCGCACCCTGACACTCTATCTTGCACGGCTGTTCCTGACGCGCATCGTCGCCGTGCTTATCATGCTGGTGCTGGTGCTGCAGGTTCTCGATCTGCTGGGCGAGAGCGGCGATATCCTTGCCTACAAGGGCAACGGGCAGATGCAGTTGCTCTATTATGTCTCTCTGCGCGTGCCGCAACTGGTGGCGCGGTTCCTGCCCTATTCGGTGCTGCTCGCCACGATCATCACGCTGGCGACCCTGAACCAGAACAGCGAGGTCATCTCGATGAAGGCGGCGGGGCTGTCGGCGCATCAGGTGCTGGCGCCGCTGATTCTGACCGCGCTGGTGATCTCCGGCTTCAGCTTCGCTTTCAACGAGCGTGTCGTCACCCGCGCGGCGCGGACGCTCGATGCCTGGCAGGCGGTGGACTACGGGCCGATCCCGAAGAACGCGAGCCCCAAGGCGAACCTCTATCTTGCCGAAGGCAGCGACCTGCTGCTGGCGCAGTCGCTCTCCGGCGAGGGCAATGCCATGATGCTGCACGGCGTCACCTACTATCGCCGCGACGCCAACGACATGATCGTCGAGATGATGCGCGCCGACACTGCGACTTACGCGAATCCCGGCTGGAAGCTCGACAAGCCGACGAAGTTCCAGGTTTCCGATACGACGACGACAAAGCTGGTCGCGGCCACCGTTGCGCCGGGCATCACGCCGGCCAAGATCTTCATCTCCAAGGTCGATGCCGATGCGGAGGATATCTTCACGCTTACCGGCTCGATCCAGGCTGTGCGCGAGGCTGGGCAGCGGACCAGCGAGCTTGATGCGGCGTGGTGGCACAAGCTGTCGGGGCCGCTGTCCTCGGCGCTGATGCCGCTGCTCGGGGCGGTCGCGGCGTTCGGTCTTGCCCGCTCCGGCGCACTGCTGATTCGCGCGGTGACCGGCATGGCGCTGGGATTTGCCTACTTCGTGTTCGACAACGCGGCATTGGCGATGGGCAATTTCGGCGGCTATCCGCCGCTGATTGCGGCCTGGGCGCCTTTCCTGCTGTTCGCGCTCATCGGCGAGACTGTGTTGATTCGTACCGAGGAATAAAGGGTTACCTGACCTTCATCGTGCTGCGCGCGAGCCTTCCGAGCAGCGGGGCAAGGCCGGGATAGCTGGCCTTGCCGTAAGTCGAACCCTCTTCCAGATGAGCGGTCAGGCGGCGGTGCGCCTCTGCCAGCGAGTGGTAGGGCATCGAAGGCAGCAGATGGTGCAGCGCATGATAGCGCAGACCCACCGGAGCCCACATCGCCGCGACGAAGCCGGGCGGCGGCACGTTCACCGAATCGAGATACTGCGCGGTGACGGTCATCGCTTCGCCGTCGTTCTCCCAAAGGTGGGCGACAAGGGTGCGGACCTGGTTGAGCAGCGCGGTGAACGAGACGACGCACAGTGCGATCAGAAGCGGCCTCCAGCCCCAGGCGAAGCTCGCGGCGACGAGGCCGATCGCCCAGACCGAGCAGGCCAACTCCTGCCAGAACACCATGCGCGCGAAATCGCCTTCAGGCTTGCGGCGCTTGTACTGCGGGTTGATGGCGAGCGCCGAGACACGTTCCCACACCAGCGTGCGCAGCGGCGGCACGATTGCGCCCAGCGGCACGAGCACCGCCGAGCGGATCAGCAGCGCGGGCGGCAGCAGGATCGCGGTGAGCGCGAAGACCGGCAGACTCCACGGCTTCATCAGCGCCAGCGGCAGGTATTCCGGGTCCTCGACCGTGCCGTAGCGGGTGCGGGCGTGGTGCTGGGTATGCACGCCCTCGTACATGAACGAGGGGATCAGCATTGGCACGCCGACCAGCAGGTTCCAGCCGAAGCGGAAGCCGGGCAGGGCGTCCTTGTGAATGTGCGTCAGTTCATGGATGAACAGCAGCGCGCGGTAGAGCGCCAGCGACGCGGCCACGCCCAGCAGCACCGCGACCACCGGATTGCCTGCCAGAATCGCCCCCGCCAACGCCGCATAGCCGATCGCGGCGCTGCCCAGCATGTCTGGCCAGTAGATGCCGGGCCGGGCGGCCGCGATGTCGCGCGTCAGTTCGACGGCGGCGCGCAGCATCGCCTTGTCGTCGGGCATCTGCGAGTGCCACGTCGATCCCTGCGCGGAATTACGCGCATCGGCGGGGGGCAGGTCGATCGCATTCTGGGCATTCATCGTGCAAGATTTCCAAAGTGTTTCCGGGCATAAGGCCGCCCGGTCCGCGCTCCACCGCAATTCGCCGTGCGGTCCGACTTGACAACCTGCCGCCATCGGCAGCACGTCGCGCTCATATTCCGTTACGCCAGAACAAAGGCAGCATCGTGGCCGAACTAGTCATCACTCCGATCTCCAGCAAGGCCGACATCGCCGCTTTTGTCGATCTCGCTTATCGACTCAATGCGTCAGATCAAAACTGGGTGCCGAATCTGCGCTCGGAGGAAATCTCCAAGTTCACCGCGGGCAAGAATCCGTTCTTCGAGCATGCCCGCGTTCAGCTGTTTCTGGCGAAGCGGGACGGCAAGATCGTCGGTCGCATATCGGCGCATATCGATGAACAGGCGCTGAAACAGCCGCTTGAGCAGGGGATGGGGCCGGGCACCGGCAACTGGGGCGCGATCGAGGCCGAGGACGCCGAAGTCGCCCACGCGCTCATCGCCCGGGCCGAGCAGTGGCTGCGCGAACAGGGTATGATCCGTGTGCTGGCGCCCATGAACCTGTCGGTCTGGGAAGAGCCCGGCATCCAGACGGTGGGCCACGATCATGCACCCATGGTGATGATGGCGCACCACAACGCCGCTTATCAGGGCTGGATCGAGAGCCAGGGCTACACCGTCGTCAAGACGCTGAAGACCTACGAACTCGACGTCACCAAGCAGTTCCCGCCGCTGATCCAGCGCATCGTCTCGTCCGGCGAGAAGAACGCCAAGATCAACGTGCGCGGCGTAGAGCTGAAGCATTTCGACCGCGAAGCCGCGATCATCTGCGAGATCCTGAACGATGCCTGGTCGGACAACTGGGGCTTCGTGCCCTTCACCGACAAGGAAATCGAGTATACCGGAAAGGCGCTGAAGCCGCTGGTGCATCCCGAACTGATCATGATCGCCGAGTACGAGGGCGAGCCGGTGGCGTTCATGATGACGCTGCCGGACCTCAACGGTATCCAGATGAAGGTCAACAAGCGCACCGGCAAGCCGTCCATCCTCGGCTTGCTCAAGCTGCTCCTTTGGTTGCGCAAGCCCCGGCCCGCCGACATGCGCGTGCCGCTGATGGGCGTGCGCAAGAAGCTGCAGTCCTCGCGGCTCGCCAGCCAGTTGGCCTTCATGATGATCGAGTACATCCGCCGCGCCGCCGTCGCCAAATTCGGGGCCAAGCGCGGTGAGATCGGCTGGGTTCTCGAGGACAACCAGGGCATGGTCGCCATCGCCGACGCCATCGACAGCACCGTCAACCGCGAATACGTGATCTACGACAAGGCGCTCTGAGCGCCGGAGGTTTACACGGTTTACACGGTCCAGGGGGATCTGCCAGGCCGCTGCTTGCGAGGGTGAGTGGCGGATTTCTGCGGATTCGATCGGGATCGGAATTTCGCAAGGTGACACATCGGCCCTGTAAGGTGACACCTTTCCGTTGGAGAGTGTCACTTTGCGCGCTGAAAGTGTCACCTTGCACGCATAAGGTGTCACCTTATGCGCCGAACTTGTCACCTTGCAGGCGCGATGTGTCACCTTGTGTGTGAAAAGTGTAACCTTGCGCGATGGACCGGCTGCACATTGTACGGGGAGAAGGCCGGGCAGGGGTTGCATCAGGCGAGAATACCGCCGTGCTGACGCTGTAGGAAAACGGTTTCCAGCTTCACCTTGAATCGTCATTGCGAGCGCAGCGAAGCAATCCAGGGCCGTGCAAACCGCCCTGGATTGCTTCGCTGCGCTCG
>NZ_BAAILP010000006.1:0-67531 GCF_054589055.1 Novosphingobium sp. 11B
CATCCCAGCGAAGGCTGGGACCGCTGGCCGTGTACAGCCCCCCTCGCGCTGAAGGGCTCCTCGGCAAGCTCGCGTCTAAAGACCGATAGCGGTCCCAGCCTTCGCTGGGATGACGGGCTTTTGTCGGAGAGCCCGGGAAAGCATTCCTATAGTTTTTCCACAGGCCGCAACCATCCTTTAACGACTCCTCCTAGAATAAAGTCGCACCCGTATCTTTCGGGATTGCGAGAGGCCGCAGAATCGGCCGGTAACCTAGAAGGGAAAATTGAAATGGCGTTTTCGGTCAACACCAACAGCGGCGCGATGGCAGCTCTCCAGAGCCTCAACGCGACGAACAAGTCGATGGAAACCACCCAGAGCCGTATCACCACGGGTCTGAACGTTGCCTCGACCAAGGACGACTCGGCGAAGTACACGGTCGCCCAGACGCTCCGCGGCGATCTTGGCAAGCTGGGCGCGGTCACCACCTCGCTCAACAACGCCAAGTCCGTCACGGACGTCGCCGTCGCCGGTGCGGAACAGATCTCCGACCTCGTCAACCAGATGAAGTCGAAGGCTCTCGAAGCATCGGATGCCGGTCTCGACAACGAAAGCCGCAAGGCGATCTCCAACGATCTGCTGACCCTCAAGAAGCAGATCAACACGGTGATCGAAGGTTCGAGCTTCAACGGCACGAACCTGCTCAAGGGCACTGCGGCCACCGTGGCAACGGACGGCAAGGTCAGTGCACTGCAGTCGATCAACGGCGACACGCTGACGGTCGCCAACCAGGCACTGAGCGAAGCGGCGACCACCGCGTTCGGCGATTCCTCGACCGACACCGACATCACCAATGTCGGCGTCGTCGATGACGGTACGGCAACGACCGGCTCGGGTGCGGCAGATGCGCTCCTGACCAAGCTCGACACCATGTTCGACACGGTCAAGACCAGCCTCTCCGACCTCGGCGCCGGTTCGCGTCAGATCGAAGGTCAGCTCAGCTTCAACAGCAACCTGAGCGACGTGATCACGACCGGCATCGGCAGCCTTGTCGATGCGGACCTCGCCAAGGAGTCGGCGAACCTTCAGGCTCTCCAGGTCCAGCAGCAGCTGGGCGTGCAGGCCCTGTCGATCGCCAACCAGTCGCCGCAGACGCTCCTGTCGCTGTTCCGCTAAGGACGGCGCCAGGCCCCTTCCGCTTGCGGGAGGGGACCATTTCGAAAGGCCGGGACGGTTCGCCGCCCCGGCCTTTCTTTATGGGGTGGCGAGAGCGGGGCGGCGCGGAGAGGCCCACCCCGCTGCGACTAGGACCTGCGGTCCAAGTCTCGCTCCCCTCCCTCCTTCGACAAGCTCAGGATGAACGGGAGGGGAAACATGCGCCTCGCCCTCCCGCCTGCGGGAGGGCCGGAAGGCTTATGAGCGCAGCGAATCAGCCGGACGGGGTGGGCCTGCCGCCCTTCCCTCCCCACTCATCCTGAGCCTGTCGAAGGATCACTTCGCCGCCACCGCCTTCACGATCACCTCGTCCAGCTTGCGCGGATCGACCGACATCACCACGCGCGCCTTCTGCTCGCCGAGGCCGGGCTGGTAATGCTCGCGCCAGCTGAGCGTATCGCCGTAAGTCGCGCCGAACGCCGCGTCGTAATCGACGTAGAGGTCCTCCGCCCCGGTCACCACCGAGGGATCGAGCAGCACGGCGGCGACGATCTCGTCCCACAGCGGGAAGCCCGGCTCGAAGCCCGCGATCACCTTGCCCAGTTCCGGCTTCGCGCCCTTCGCGGCGCGGTCGAGCAGCTTGCGGCTCAGCTGCGTCGCGGTCGAGGGATCGACCGGGATCACGGTGATCTGCTTCCACGGCGCGCGGCTGACGATGCTGGCGGCCTCGGGGTCGAGGCGGATGTTGAATTCGCGGCGCGGCGAATTGGCGAACTCGCGCGCGAACTCGACGGCCGAGCGGTCATCGAGCACGCGGTGCGGGTTGAAGCTGCCGCCCATGTAGATCAAGCCTTTGGCAAGGCTCGCAAATTCTGGATCGAGACGCTGCGCCAGCGCAAGGTTGGTCATCGGACCACCCTCGACGATGGTGATCTGGCCGGGGTACTTGCGGACCATCTCGATCATGAAGACGGCGGCCATCTTCGAGGCGACCTTGGTGGTCGGCGCGCCCCAGGGCAGGTTCGAAAGGTCGTAGGGGGTGTAATAAGGCGGCGTCGACTGCTGCGTGGGCTCGACCCACTGCTTCATCCACGCGCCCTTCCATGTCAGCTTGCCGTAAAGCGCTTCCCAGCGCTCGGTCGCCTTCTCGGTGTTCATGAGCGGATAGACCGCACCCTGCGCCACCGGAACGTCGGTACGGCCCATGATCTCCAGCCCCCGAAGCTGCAGCGCCGCACCGCGCGGTGCCCACCAGTTGCCGGTCACGCTGGTCACACCCACCACGTCGATCTGAGGCGAATTGAGCAGCATCATGTGCATGAGCGAGAAGCCCTCGTCATCGATGATGACTTTCTGCGGGGCGGGCTTGTCCTCGGCCCGCACAGGCAGGGCGAAACAGACCGCCGCCGCCGTCAGCAGCGAGGAGACAGCGCGGATCACGGCATTCAGGGGGGGCATCGGTTATCCTTGTTGGCAGACCATACGAAAAGGGCGCCGGTTTGACCCGGCGCCCTTCGCTTCATCAGAAGTTGAAGCGGACTTCGCCGCCGATGATGCGCGGTTCGTTGAGCATCGCCGTCAGGTTGTTGAAGTCGATCGCGCCGACGACGCGGATCTGGTTGGTGATGTTGCGGGCGAACGCCGCAACCTCGTAGCCGCGCTTGTTGTCGCGGTAGCCGACGCGCGCGCCGCCCTCGAGGTAGGCCTTACCCGTGAACTCGATCGAGTCGTACAGGAACAGGTTGATCTTCGAGCGGTACGACCAGTCGGTGTAGGCGAAGATCTCGTTGTCGTTGCCCAGCGGCACGGCGTAGCGCAGCGTCGCGTTGCCGATCCAGCGCGGAGCCTGCGGCAGACGGTTGCCGTCGATCGCGGCCAGCGTAGTGCCGTTCACGGTCACCAGCGGATCGGTCACGGTGCAGCCGCCGCCGCAAGGCGCGACGTAGAGGTCCTTGTCCTTCAGTTCGGTGTAGTTGTAGCTGCCGCCCAGCGTCAGCACGAGGTTTTCGACCGGGGTGGCCGAGAATTCCGCCTCGACGCCGTAGCCGATCGCCTTCTTCGCGTTCATCAGCTGCGTGACGTTCGAACCACCGCCAACGGCGGTCAGCTGGATGTTCTTGGTGTCGAAGTAGTAACCATCGACCGAGAAGTTGAACAGTCCGGGCTGCTCGGTCTTGAAGCCGACTTCGTAGGAGGTCGTCGTCTGCGGCTTGGCCATCGTCGCGACACCGGCGGCGGTGTCGTTCTTGAGCGCCGCGCCGAGGTAGCCCGATGCCACGCGGGCGTAGATGCTGCTCGACGAGGAGAGCTTGAACGTCGCGCTGCCGTCCCAAGACAGCTTCGAACCGTTGGCGCGGCCGGTGGAACGCGCGGCGGTCGTCGAATCGATGTCGGCGCCACTGACGAGGACGCCATAGCGCTTGTCATGCGACCAGCGCAGGCCGCCACGCAGGATCAGCGAATCCACCGGCGTGTACTCGACCGAGCCGAAGGCCGCATACGTCTCGTTGTCGAGGTGCGAGACGCTGGTGGGCGAATAGGCGTTGGTGTTGGACCACGAACCGCTCGCGCTCTCGAGGTTCTGGTTGAAGTAGTATGCGCCCGCCTGGAAGCTGACGTCGCCGAACTTCTTCGAAGCGAAGCGCAGTTCCTGGCTGAACTCCTTCGGCGTGGTGTCGCCGCCGGTCTGGACCTGGAACGGGACGTTGCCGACGTAGCCGCCGTCGATGTCGCCGCGCGAGAAGACGCTGGCGCGCTCCCATGCGGTGATCGAGTAGAGCGAACCGGCGCCGTCGAACTCATAGCTGGTCTGGATGTTGGCGCCCCAGCTTTCCAGGGTCTGCGGGTTCGAGCCGTTCTGCGCCGTATGCTCGATGTCGTAGCCGGCGACGAGGTCGTTGGTGCCCTTCTGGATCGCGTTCGCACGGAACAGGCGCGCGGTGCCCTTCAGCGAGCGGGCGTGCGCGTTGACGAGGATGTCGAGCGGACCGTCCTCGTACTCCAGCTGGAAGCGACCGGCGTAGTCCTGGTAGCCTTCGAACTTCTTCTCGTTAATGGTCGCGGCGTAGTCGTTCTTGACCCAGTCGTCACGGCGCTGGACGAGGCCCGCGACGCGGAAGCGCAGCTTGTCGGTCAGCGGCGCGCCGACGGCGGCTTCCAGGTTGACGGTGTTGTAGGTCGCCCACGAAGCGCTGACGTGGCCGTCCACTTCCTCCGTCGGACGCTTGGAGGTCAACTTGACCACGCCTGCCGGCGTGTTGCGGCCGAACAGCGTGCCCTGCGGTCCCTTCAGAACTTCGACGTTCTCGAGGTCGAAGGCCGGGAAAGCCTTGAGCATCGGGCTTTCGAGCGCAACGTTGTCGTACACCACCGAAACCGGCTGCGCCGCGTCAGCGCTGAAGTCGGTGTTGCCAAGGCCGCGGATGTAGAAGCGCGGAAAGGTGCGGCCGAACGAGGATTCGATCTGCAGGCTGGGCACGCGCGCGGCAAGGAAGCGGATGTCCTGGCCGCTGGAGTTCAGCACGGCCAGCTTCTCGCCCGAAAGCGTCGAAACCGCGACCGGCACGTCCAGCGCACGCTCTTCGCGGCGCAGCGCGGTCACGACGATTGCGTTGTCTCCCTCTTCGGCCACCGGAGCGCCGCTCTGCGCAAGGGCAGGCGCGGCGAACGAAGCGGAAATCGCGAGGACCGAAACCGCCGTAAAACGGCGCAAACGAGCAGAATTCAAAATTACCCCCTGAGGTAGCCATGTTTTGGGATGGGGGGCCGATAAGCTGACCAGCGCTGTCATTCAACAGCAATGAACCGCACAGCGCGTTGCGAAAAATGGCGCGGCAATTTTGCAACGCAACATGGCAACCGGGCTCGGAGTCGCGCGCAAAGGCGGCTTGCGGGTTCACCAAGAAACCGCAGCGTCAGCAACGGTTAAAGACGTTATCACGGACTTCGTTAAAGAGGTTAAGGCTTCCTGCGACCGCACTGCAGCAAGCATATTTGGCGAGACTGGTGAAATGTCCGTGTTTGCCGTGCCCCGGCGCGTTCCCGTAGTGTCGAGGCCGCATGGCATCGCACGATTTTTGCATCAGGTTTTGCCGAACCTGTGCCAGCGACGTTCAACCAGGCAAGCTTTTACGGGAGCAATGATTCTGTCGTCCCGGTTCGGACACGACACTTCCGGAACGCGCCTCGCCCACTTGATCGGCGATGGTGCCTTGCCCGACGACGCCGCCCCCGGATAGCGAACGACTTTTCTTTATCGGTGAAGTGCTTGCCTGATAGGCACGATACCAACGCTTGAACCGTTCATGAGGCGCGCAAACCTTGCTTCGGCTACCCCGACCAGTAAACTTCTTGCCCGAGTCCGTGACGTCGCGGACGGAGAGCTCGCACATCCTCAGGTTTGCTTCGCAATCACACCCCTTTCTTCAGCAGCACGGTCCGGAGCATCGATAGAGCCACTTCCCCGCGCTGGTTGGTCAACTCGTGCCGGAACACGACGATCCCTTGTCCGGGCCGCGACCTGCTCTCGCGCATCTCGACCACTTCGCTCGCGCAGGTCAGGGTATCGCCGATGAAGGTCGGCTTGGGCGTAATCACTTTGTCGAAGCCGAGGTTGGCGACGAGCGTGCCGACTGTCGTGTCCGCGATCGACAGGCCCACCGCCAGGCTGAAGGTGAAGGTCGAATTGACCAGGATCTGCCCGAACTCGCTGGCTTTCGCGGCCTCAGCGTCGAGGTGCAGGGGCTGCATGTTGTGGGTCATCGCCGAGAACAGCAGGTTGTCGGTCTCGGTCACGGTACGGCTCGGCTGATGCGTCAGGCGGTCACCGACCTGCCATTCATCGAAAAAACGTCCGGGCATCCTAGTCGGTCTCCTCGATCTGCACGAGTAGGGCATCGACCTGCACCTGCTGGCCGGGGGTCGCCGCGAGCGCCCTGACGGTGCCATCGAACGGCGCGGTCAAGGTGTGCTCCATCTTCATGGCTTCGAGGGTCAGGAGTTTCTGTCCCTTGGTCACCGTCTCGCCCTGTTTCACCTCGACGGCGATGACCTTGCCCGGCATGGGTGCAACGATCGCGCCGGAACTGTCTGCCGCGCCATGCGCGCCGTCGCGTCGCCATGGCGCCAGCAGCCAGGCCTGCCCCTGTTCGGTGACGAGGACGCTGCCGGCAGGCTCGTCGCTCCCATCGTCAATCTCGAGCTCGATCTTCTCGCCATCGAGCAGGAACCACGCGGTTCGCCGCGGCGGCGCGTTCAGCCGCAGGCCCGGCGCGATGCCGGCCGGAACGAGTGACGAAGCGCCCGCACGAAGGGTATCGGCCGAAGGCACCGGCGGCTGCGCCAGAGCCTCGCCGTCGCGCCCGATCAGACCGGTATCGACTTTGCCTGCCGCGAAGTCGGGGTGCTGCAGCGCTTTGACGAGGAACGAGGCATTGGTACGTACCGGCCAGACGGCGGTGTCCTCGAGCATCGCGCCGAGCCGTTCCCGCGCCTCGTCGCGGTCGTCGCCCCAGGCGATGATCTTGGCGATCATGGGATCGTAGAAGGGCGAGACTTCGGCGCCTTGCGTGACGCCGGTGTCGATGCGCCCTGTTTCCTTGGCGCCCTCGGATTCGCCGAACTGCAGCAGTTCGAGGCGGCCGATGCTGGGAAGGAAGCCCTTCGCCGGGTCTTCGGCATAGAGGCGCGCCTCCATCGCCCAGCCGTCGATGCTCAGGTCGTGCTGCGCCAGAGGCAGCGGCTCGCCGCTGGCAACGCGCAGCTGCCATTCGACGAGATCGACCCCGGTGATCGCCTCGGTGACCGGGTGCTCCACCTGCAGGCGGGTGTTCATCTCCATGAACCAGATGCGATCGGCGGAGAGTGCGCCAGAGCCGTCGGCGATGAACTCGATGGTCCCGGCGCCGACATAGTCCACGGCCTTTGCGGCGCGCACGGCGGCGGCGCACAGCGCCTCGCGCGTGGCCAAGTCCATGCCCGGCGCGGGGGCTTCCTCGATGACCTTCTGGTGGCGGCGCTGAAGCGAGCAGTCGCGCTCGAACAAGTGGACGACGTTGCCGTGCCGGTCGCCGAAGACCTGCACCTCGATGTGGCGGGGAGAGGCTATGTACTTCTCGATCAGCACGTGGTCGTTGCCGAACGAAGCGGCCGCCTCGCGCTTGCAGGAGGCGAGCGCGTCGGCGAAGGCGTCGGCACTCTCGACGAGGCGCATGCCTTTGCCGCCGCCGCCCGCGACGGCCTTGATGAGCACCGGGTAGCCGACCTTGTCGGCCTCCTGGCGGAGCAAGTCGGGTTCCTGGTTCGCGCCCATGTAGCCCGGCGTCACCGGAACTCCGGCTTCGGCCATGAGCGTCTTGGCGGCGTCCTTCAGACCCATTGCCGTGATCGAGGACGGGTTCGGACCGACCCAGACCAGCCCCGCGTCGATGACGGCCTGCGCGAACTCGGCGTTCTCGGACAGGAAGCCGTAACCCGGGTGAATGGCCTCGGCCCCGGTCGCCTTCGCGGCGGCGAGAATTTTCTCGCCCACAAGGTAGCTCTCGCGCGTGGGCGAGGGGCCGATGTGGACGGCCTCGTCGGCCTCGCGAACGTGGAGGGCCTGTGCATCGGCGTCGGAAAAGACCGCGATGGTGCGGATGCCCATGGCCCGCGCGGTACGGATGATGCGGCAGGCGATCTCGCCGCGATTGGCGATGAGCAGAGAAGTGATCATGGATGACGCTCCGGGAAGCCGTGGCGGGTATGGAGCGCTGCCAACAGCGGCTCGATTGCGTTGACGAAGCCGCCTTCGGCAAAGGCCAGCGCAGGCAGGTTCTGGTTGTCTTTGCCCAGTACCGCGACGACTTCGCTGCGGGGGCGCGGCCATCCGACGCGCACGACCTCGATATTCGCGGCGCGATCGGGGAACAGCGCAAGCAGGCCCTCCACCGTGACGCTGTCCTTGCAGTAGAAATGGCGCCCTTCGTAGGCCGGGTCCGGCCAGTCGAAGTCGAGCACGAACAGAGTATCCTTGCTCACATCCGGAACACCCCGAAGCGGGGCGCCTCCTCGATCGGGGCTTCGAGGCACGCGGAGAGTGCCAGACCCAGCACGTCGCGGGTCTGCACGGGGTCGATCACCCCGTCGTCCCACAGCCGCGCGGTGGCGTAGTAGGGGTTGCCCTCGTCCTCGTACTTCTGGCGGATCGGGGCCTTGAAGGCTTCGGCATCCTCGGGGCTCCAGTTGGCGGCATCGCGATGGACCGTCGCCAGTACCGACGCCGCCTGCTCGCCGCCCATCACCGAGATGCGCGCATTGGGCCAG
Organism: Novosphingobium sp. 11B; assembly: GCF_054589055.1. Lineage (NCBI taxonomy): Bacteria > Pseudomonadati > Pseudomonadota > Alphaproteobacteria > Sphingomonadales > Sphingomonadaceae > Novosphingobium > Novosphingobium sp. 11B. Next base: position 8,437 of record NZ_BAAILP010000006.1, read on the forward strand.
GTGAACAGGAAGCGCGGGTCGTAGGCGCGCCCGCACATCCCGTAATTGCCCGCACCGAACGAGCCGCCGATCAAGACCGTCAGCTTGGGCACTTGCGCGGTGGCGACAGCGGTGACCAGCTTGGCGCCGTGCTTCGCGATGCCCTCAGCCTCGTACTTGCCGCCGACCATGAAGCCCGAGATGTTCTGCAGGAACAGCAGCGGGATGCCGCGCTGGCAGGCCAGTTCGATGAAATGCGCGCCCTTCTGCGCGCTCTCGGAGAACAGCACGCCGTTGTTGGCGAGGATCGCCACGGGCAGCCCGTGGATGTGCGCGAAACCGCAGACCAGCGTGGAGCCGTAGAGCGCCTTGAACTCGTGGAACTCGGACCCGTCGACGATGCGGGCGATAACCTCGTGGACATCGTAAGGCGCGCGCACGTCCTCGGGGACGATCGAATAGAGTTCCTCGGCCGCGTATCTGGGCGGCCGGGGGTCCTGCACCGCAAGGCGATGGCGATGCGCAGGGCCAAGGTGGCTGACGATGTCGCGCACGATGGTCAGCGCATGCTCGTCATCCTGCGCCAGATGATCGGTGACGCCCGACTTGCGCGAATGGAGATCGCCGCCGCCCAGATCCTCGGCGCTGATGACTTCTCCGGTCGCGGCCTGCACCAGCGGCGGCCCGGCGAGGAAGATCGTGCCCTGATCCTTCACGATCACGCTCTCGTCACTCATGGCCGGAACATAGGCGCCGCCTGCCGTGCAACTGCCCATGACGCTGGCGATCTGCGGGATGCCCCGCGCGCTCATCTGCGCCTGGTTGAAGAAGAAGCGCCCGAAGTGGTCGCGGTCGGGGAAGACCTCGGCCTGGTTGGGCAGGTTGGCGCCGCCGCTGTCGACGAGGTAAATGCAGGGCAGACGATTGGTCGCCGCGATCTCCTGCGCGCGGATGTGCTTCTTGACGGTCAGCGGAAAGTAGGTGCCGCCTTTCACCGTCGCGTCGTTGGCGAAGATCATGCATTGCCGTCCCGACACACGGCCGATTCCGGCAATGATCCCGGCGCCGGGCACCTCGTCCCCATAGAGACCATTGGCGGCAAGCTGGCCGATTTCGAGAAAGGGCGAGCCGGGATCGAGGAGCCGCTCGACACGGTCGCGCGGCAGCAGCTTGCCCCTGCCTATGTGCCGCTCACGTGCCCTTGCGTCGCCCCCAAGTGCCGCTTTCGCCACCCGTTCGTGCAACTCGGCGGCGAGCGCGCGGTTGTGCGCGTCGCGTGCCCGGGCTTCAGGGCTGTCGAGATTCAGGGTGGTCTGCAGGACCGGCGCGCTCATGCCTCTTCCTTCCGTGCGGGCGGCGCCAGTTTGCCTTGGGCCTGCCTTGTCGATTTGCCGCATCTATCTAGACAGCAGTAATGAAAAGCGGAAATTGAAAGTTTCCGCACCTCGTCATAGACAGTATCTATGATTGATCAGTATCTCCTGCGCTACTTCCTGGCCGTGGCAGAGACCGGCAACTTCAGCCGCGCGGCCAGGCGCGTGAGCGTGACTCAGCCTACCTTGTCTGTAGGGATCGCCAAGCTGGAGCGCGAACTGGGGGCGAGGCTGTTTGACCGCGACCGCCAGCGCGTGGCCCTGACCCCCGCCGGCAGCCGCTTTCTCGTACGCGCCCACCGCATCGCCGCCGAATACGAGCATGCTCTTGTCGAACTCAGTGAAGTCACCGATCCCACCTTGCTGCGCGTTGGCGTGCTCAACACGATTCCCACGCGCCTCGTTGAACGCTGGCTCACCGCGCACCGCGCGCTAGGTTCAGGCGAGACGCTAGAGATACTCGACGGGTCTGAGCGCGACATCGCCGAGCGGCTAGAGCGCGGCCGCATCGACCTGGCGCTAAGCGTGATCCGCCCACACCATCCCCGATTCGCACCCGAAGTGCTTGCCCGCGAACGCTACATGATGGTCCTGCCGCCCGATCATCCGCTAGCGAACGAGAGTGAAGTGCAGGCCGAACAGCTCGCCCGCGATCGCATGGCCCTGCGCCGCCACTGCGAGGCCCTGCCCGAGATCAACCGCTTCTTCGTGGAGCGCGGCGTGAGACCGCGTTTCGTCCTCAAGACCACAAGCGACGAGCGAGTGCTGGCCGTTGTGCGTAGCGGTGCCGGGATCGGCATGATGCCCGAAAGCTTCGCCGCGGGTCCCGAGCGCTTCGTGCCGGTGCGCGATTTCAAACTTGTGCGCGAGATCGGACTGCTGCACTCCGGAGCGGCATGCGTGGAACAAGGCAGAGCAAGCCCGCTCATTGCGATGGTCAGAGCCCATTACGGCACAACTGATCTGAGGAGGTCAATCTGATCGCCAGCTGTCGACCGTCTGCCGCACGGCACAGACCACCACCTTTGGGCTGTACCGCCGGATACGCCACCTTGCCAAAAAGCTCTGCCAAGCTCCTCTACGAAAGCTGTAGGCGCGGATCGACGACAGTCCGTACCGACGTTCCAGGGCCGGAGAGATTGGCGATAGCTGCGGCCACGGAGCCGAGCCCGATACGCTCGCCAAGCCACGGCGCCACGTCGATCCGGCCCTCGGCTATACTGCGCATCGCGAGGTCCATGTCCTGCGGCTCCTCGCCGCCGGCGAACTGGATGTTGAGCCGCTTGTTCTGCGCGGCGAAGACGTAGAGCGGCTCGGGCTCCATGCAGTAGCCGCCCATGACGAGGCGGCCGTCGAACGGCATGCTCTCGATGATCCGCTGCAACATGCCGGGCACGCCGACGTTCTCGTAGACGAGATTGACGCGCCGCCCGCCGAGATCGGGCAGCGGCCCGTAGGGATCGACTTCGCGCGGGTCGATGGCGATGTGCGCGCCCGCCTTCAGCGCCAGTTCGCGCCGGTCGGCGTGGAAGTCGGCCGCGACGATCGGCACCGCTCCCGCCAGAGCCAGACCCGCGACAACGCCCAGGCCTATCGCCCCGCAGCCCAGCACCAGCGCTACGTCGTCCTTGCCGGGGCGGCCGCGCCGCGCATGTTCGAGGCCCACGGCAAGCGGTTCGATCAGGGCCGCATGATCATCCGGCAGACCCTCGGGCACTTCGAGCAGGAAGTCCTCGTCGAGCAACATCAGTTCTCCGCACCCGCCCGGACAATCGTGGCTGAAACCGACGACGGCGTGCGCTCCACCCTGCCGCATGATCGGCACCGACGTCACCCGCCGTCCGGGCGCGACCGGGCGGCGGCTACCGGCACCGTAGTCGATGACCTCGCCGACGAACTCGTGGCCCGGCACGAAGGGACGCGTCTCGTCGAGACCCGCATAAGGCCCGCCCATGCGGCGCGACAGCTCGATGACGTGACGACCACCGGTCAGGAAGTGGGCGTCCGATGCGCACAATCCGCAGGAATGCGTGCGCACCAGCGCCTGCCCCCGACGCGGTTCCGGGTCGGGCAATTCGCGCACATGCACCGCGCCGTTCTCGATACAGGCCGCCTTCATGCCGCAATCGCCTCGCGCAGCGCCGGCATCGTCGCGGCAAGCAGCCTCAGGTTCTTCCACCCCTCCTCAGGCGCGAGGCCGCCAAGCAGGGGCTGGAAGCCGATGTTGCCCCCTTCTGCCGCGCCCACCTTGTCGAGCAGCATCTGCGGCGTCCACGCCGCGAAGAGCCCGGCGTGCCGCAGCTTGGCGGGATCGGTGAGACCCTTGAAGGGCGAGTTGGAGCCGTCGCCCTCGGCTTCGGCCCACTTCGCGTATTCGGTGATCACGTGAACGGCATGCGGCGCGATGGCGTCCCAGCCCTGGTCCGGGTCCTCACACAAGTGGATCGCCATCGGCATGCCGGGACGCGGGCGGAAATACCGGCGCGGTGCATGGCCGAGCCGCGCGCATTCGGCGAGGTAGATCTCGACGAGTTCGCCCTTCATCGGCCCGAACCCGACCCCGAACTTCGCCGCGCGCTTCGCGGACGCCGGCACGCCGCCGCCGACGAGGATGATGTCCTCCGGCTCCTGCACCGGCAGCGGGCGCACGAAGATCGGCCGCGCGCCGCTTCCGTCGTCATGCTCGAAGCGCTCGCCCCTGAGCGCGCGCAGGATGATCTCCAGCCCCTCGTCCATCCGCTTCGCCCGGTCCTTGAGCGACTGGCGGAACATCGCGAATTCGTACGGCACGTAGCCCGCGCCGAAGATCACCCCCAGCCGCCCGTTCGCCATGTTGTCGAGCACCGCGATCTGCTCGGCCAGTTCGAGCGGATCGTGCAGCGGCAGGATCACCGCGCCCAGCAGGAAACGGATGCGCCTGGTCACCGCCGCCATGCCGCCCGCGAGGACGAAAGGCTGCGGCAGGTAGCCGTCCTGCGAGCCGTGATGCTGCATCAGGCCGATCTGGTCGGCGCCGATCTCGTCGGCAAAGGCGGCCATCTCGATCGCGGCGCGGTAAAGCTGCGGCGTCGGGCTCGCCCATTGCGGCGAGCGCATGTCGAACGACACCGAAATCGTGAAGTCCTTCATCACGCCTCTCCCTGCAGGCCATGGGCGAGCGCCGCGTAGGAAGGGTCGGACCCGTCCCGGCGCGCGCGGTCATGGCGGTACATCTCGGTGACGTCGCGCACGCAATCGTAGTCGGTGACGGTGTCGCGGCGGTCGATGCGCCAGGTCCCATCGCGCCGCGACCAGCGGTCGCAATAGCGCGACCACACTTCCATCTGCACAAGCCTGCCTTCGCGCTCCATCCGCAGCGTCGCGGTGACGTAGGCCTCGCTTCCGGCCCGGTCACCATCCACCTCGATCAACACGTTGGAGATCTGGTGCGAATGCGCCAGCAGCCCGCCGTGCGCGGCGCAAATCCAGTCGATCGCCGCGCGCCCGCTGCCCTTGAAGCCGCGCTCTCCGTAATCGACCGCCGCGTCCTCATGAAACACCCCGTGGCCGAGCGCGATGTCGAGACGGTCGACGCTGCGGCAGTAACGATAGAGCTGCTCGGTGATGGCCTGTTTGTCTGCCAGTTCGGTCATCGCTTCACCCTTTCGCATAAGCAGCGGAGATGGCCGCGATCCGGCGAATTCGCTCGCGGCGCTGCGCGGCCGAGGACGCGGACATCACCGCCTCGTCGTCCGCCTCACCCCAATTGCAGACGGGGCCGAACGGCAGACGGGCCAGGCCGAGCCGGGCGACCTCTTCGGCATCGGCAAGGCCGTCAGGCACCGCGATACCCCGCGCCGCCATCAGTTCTCGGTGCGCGGGCGTGTCGGTCCGGCCGAGCACGAAGCTGAGCACGTCGACGCCGTGCGGTTCCAGTTCGGCCCAGAGCGCCTCGCACAGCACGAGATCGAACGCCTTGGTCGCCGCGTAGACGTTGATGCCCGGAAGCCCGCCGTAGCAGGCCCCCGAGCCCACCACCATCAGCCCGCCCCGCCCGCGTGCGCGCATCGGCGCGGCGAAGGCATGGAGCGCGCGGGTCACCGTCACCACATTGCGGGCGACAAGCGCGTCCCAGTTGAAAACCTCGGTATCGAGGAACATCGCCCCGTTGGGATCGGCGCCGGCGTTGAGGATCAGCAACCCGACCTCGCGCCCGGCGGCGGCATCCTGCAACTGTTCGGTCGCATCCATTGCAGCCAGATCGATCGATGCAGTCACGCATTCCACCTTGCTGCGCAGTTCTGCGGCCAGCGCCTCCAACGGCCCCTCGCGGCGGGCGACGAGGATGAGGTTCACCCCCATCTGCGCAAGCTGGCGCGCAAAGGCCGCGCCGGTCCCTTCGGATGCTCCGGCGATCAGCGCCCAGGGGCCGTATCGCGTGGTGAACGCCTGCTGCTCCATGTCATCGTCTCCCTCGGGTAACGGACGGCCATCGCCTGCACGCCGCACGCACGCTCATCGAATCCGGCGCTTGCATTTGCGCTGGCACCCGACACTCAAATTCAGTAAATCCAGAATATGTCGAACTTCAAGCCATCACAGCAGGACGAAGCCTTTCTTGACGCCATGGCGATGTTGATGGCCCCCTGGGGCTGGCCCCGGCCGGTCGGGCGCATCTACGCCTACCTGCTCCTGCGCGAGGAACCGGCGACTCTCGACGAGATCGCAGCCGACCTCGGCATGAGCAAAAGCAACGCCAGCGTGGCCGCCCGCACGCTCGAGCATTGCGGCAACGCCCGCAGGCAGGGAGAGCCGGGGAGTCGCCGCATCTACTACTCAGTGCCGTCCGAGTTCAGTGGCCCATTCGTCGAAAAGGCGCAGTTGCTCGATCGGCAGGTGCGCCTGTTCGCCGGGCAGCGTGAGCGCGACATTAGCGCCCCCGTTGCCGACCGCTTCGCCCGTATCAGCGCCTTCTACACCGCGATGCGCGAAGCGATCGAGGGCGTGATCGCCGAACCACAATCCGAGGCCGAGGCCGAGCGAACCGCAACGCGTACGCGGTAATCCGTCAGCCTGACACCGAACCCTCGATCCGCGCTGCCAACGCCGGTACGTCGGCCAGCGCCCGCAGCGCGTCGTTGAGGTGCGTGCAGCCTTCCGGCCCGCGCAGCTGCGCCAGCACGTCCTCGCGAATCTCGGCAAGGTTGCAGCCGACCAGCCGCTGCGTATTCGCGGTCGCCCCCGGGCATTCGGAGAACGGCAGTATCCGCGCCTCGGGCTCGAGTGAGAGCACTTCCAGCGTCTGCGCATCGACGCGGGCGGTAAGGCGGTATTCGTGGATCGCCACGCGGCCGCCGTCGCGGCGCTTTGCGCTGTCCTGGAAAGCGGAATCGATGAGGATCACCCCTGCTTCCGCGTCCCGCGTCACATCGATCCGGCGCGCGCGGCGAAAGCCCGGGCCATCATCTTCGGCAAGATCGTGCCACCCCAGCGGGTCGGCAGGGTTGCGCAGATCGCCCGCGTCCGCGCTCGCGACCTTTTCCGGATCGACATCGCCGGACACGCCGCTGTTCCCCTCCTGCAGCCCCCAGCACACGTTGACGCGCTGGGCCATCATCTGCGCGTGCTGCGCCTCGCCGAGCTTTTCACGCAACCGGTCAGCCCAGTCGGGATGCCACTGCGACCACGCGAAGGAACTGACCAATGCCGTGCCGGACAAGTCGTCGAGCACGATGTAAAGCGGGTGGGCGGCGGCGACCATGTCCGGCATGACCTCGCGCAGCAGGCCGCGCAGGTGACCGCCCGCGCGCGCGCCGACGAGATGGGCGATCGCCTCGCAGTCCGGCTGCGCCGCGATTGCGGTGATCGTCTTGTCCTCGCTCATGCGCGCCTCGTAGCGCGCCTCGGCAAGGGTCAGGCCGTCCTCGCCCGCCAGCGGCGTCCACAAGTCGCGCGCGGCGCCCACGAAGCGGCGCTGGCCGTCGAGGCCGTCGGGCCAGGAAACGTCGATGCTGGTCGTGCGGCGGACCGAGCCCGCCGTGCGCTGCGGGGCGGGATTGGCGGTGCTGCGCGGCGGCGGCGGAAGCGTGCTCGTGACCATGACAAATGACGCTGCACCCTCCGGTCCCATCGATCAACCCTGCGCGGCAACCCGCACCAGCAGCTTGCCGACGTGGTCATGGCCCGAAAACACGCTGGAAAAGGCCGCAGGCGCCGCCTCGATGCCTTCGACGACGGACTCGGCGAAACGGATGCGGCCTTCCTTCATCCACCGGGCGATATCCTCCAGCCCCTGCTGCCCGGCCAGCATTCCGGCAAAGCCCCGGATCTCGAGTCCCTTGTTCATGATCAGCCGATAGAAACCGGGCAGGCGATCCGGCCCCGGACCTTCCATGCCCACCCCGTAATAGGCGATGAACCCGCACATCGCCATGCGTGCACCGCGCTTGAGGAGCGGCAGGACGGTCATCGTCACCTCGCCGCCGACATTGTCGAGATAGACCTCCGCCCCATCGGGCATCGCGGCCCTGAGCTGGTCGGCAAAATCCGGCGCCTTGTAATCGGCCGCCGCATCGAAGCCGAGATCGAGCAGCGCCGCGCACTTGGCCGCACCGCCCGCAATACCGACCGCCCGCCCGCCGAGCACCTTGACGATCTGCCCGGCGATCGAGCCCACCGCGCCCGCCGCCGCCGAGATCACCACCGTCTCGCCCGCCTTGACCCGGCCGACCTTGACGATGCCCTCGTACGCGGTCTGCCCCGGCCCGCCGAGCACGCCAAGCGCGGTAGAGACCGGCGCCAGCGACCTGTCCAATTTGCGCGGCGGGCCGCGATAGTCGCTGAGGTCCGGCGCGAGCACGGCATATTCCTGCCAGCCTGAACGCCCTTCGACCACGTCGCCCACCGCGTAATCGGGATGGCTGGAGGCGATGACCTCGCTGACCACCGGCCCAACCATGGGCTGGCCCAGTTCCATGCGCCCCGCGCCGGTCAGCACCGTCTCGTCCACCGAGAAGCGCAGCAGGGGATCGACGGCGATGTAGAGCGTCTTCAGCAGGATCTCGCACTCGCCGGCCTCCGGCACGGGCACTTCCTCGATGCGAAAGTCGCCGGGCTTCGGATTGCCCTGCGCATAAGCGGCAAGGACAACCTGCTTCATCGTCGCGGCCATCTCAACCTCCCGTCTTGCGACCGGCGGAGAGCCCGCCATCGACCGGAAGGTTGACGCCGGTGATATTGCCCGCAAGATCGGAGGCGAGAAACAGCGCGGCGCTGGCTGTATCGCGCGGGTCGATCGCCTTGCCCAGCGGGTGCGCCTTGCCCATGCCTTGCAGGATGCGCTCACGGTTGTCGCTGTCGGGATCCATCCCGGCGTAGTGCGTGAGCATCCCGGCGGGGCAGACGGCGTTGACGCGAATACCCTTGTCCGCGACCTCGATGGCGAGAGCGCGCGTGAGCTGCACGACCGCGCCCTTGGTCGCGCCGTAGAGCACGCCGCCGTAGCCCATCAGCCCCGCGACCGATGCGGTGGAGACGATCGCGCCGCCGCTCCCTAGTCCTTCCCCGGCCTGCTTCTCGAACTGCCGAATCGCCGCCTGACAGCCGTAGACCACGCCGTTGATGTTGACGTCCTCGACCCGCTTCATTTCCTCGGGTTCGCATTCGACGAGTGAGCGCAGGCCCTTGCCGGGGACCGGGCTGATGGTGATGCCGGCGTTGTTGTAGATGATGTCGAGCCGCCCGAAGCGCTCCACGGCCTGCGCCACGGCGGCATCGACGCTGGCCGGATCGGCGACATTGCAGGTGACCGCCAGCGCCTCGCCGCCCGCCGCTTTCGCAAGCGCCGCGGTTTCCTCGGCGTTGTCGCCGTCGATGTCGGCGGCGACGACCTTCGCGCCATGCTCGCAGAACAGCAGCACTGCCGCGCGGCCGAGACCCGAGCCCGCGCCTGTGATGAGGGCGACCTTACCTTGGACCAGTCCTTCCATCGTCCTTGCTCCCGTTCCCTCAGCCACCGATGTTCAAGGTGGTCATCATCTGGAATTCGCGCAGGCCCTCGACCCCGCGTTCGCGGCCGAGGCCGCTCATTTTGATGCCGCCGCCGCTGGCGTAGCTCGACATCACCGCGCCGTTGACGTTGACCGCCCCGCTACGGATTTTCAGCCCGACCTCCAGCGCCTTGACCTTGTCCGTCCCGTGGACCCAGCCGGAGAGGCCGAAGCGGCTGTCGTTGGCCATCTCCACCGCGTGATCGAGATCACGGTAGCCGATCACGCCGACCACCGGTCCGAAGATCTCCTCCTGCGCGGCGGGGTTGGAATTGTCCGGCAGGTCGAGCACCGTGGGCTCCCAGTAGAAGCCCTTGGCGATACCCTCCGGCCGCTTGCCGCCGCACACCACGCGGCCGCCCGCTTCCACCGCAGCCTGGGTGAAGTGCGTGCAGCGGTCGCGCTGGGCGGCGCTGATGACCGGGCCGAGCTGGGTTGCCGGATCGCTCGCCGGCCCGATCTTCACGTCCGCAAGCAATTTGGCCATGGCGTCGAGGACTTCGGCCTTGGTCTCCTGCGGCACGAAAACCCGCGTCCCCAGCACACAGCCCTGTCCCGCGTGCGAAGTGCAGACCGAGAGCGCGGCAGAGGGTGCACGCGCAACCGCGTCGGGCAGGTAGATTTGCGCCGACTTGCCTCCCAGCTCCAGCACCAGCCGCTTGAGCGTCGGCGCTGCCTGCTCCGCCACCTTGGCCCCCACAGAACACGAGCCGGTGAACGAGACCATATCGACGCGCGGATCGGTGGTCATCGCAAGGCCTCCCGCGAGGCCCGGCTCGACGATCACGTTCATGACCCCGGGCGGAAGGCCCGCTTCTTCGGCCGCTTCGGCGAAAATCATGGATGAGATGGGAGTCAGCGGATTGGGCCGCAGGACCACCGTGTTACCCGCCATGAGCGCGGGAACGACTTTCCAAAACGCGGTATAGAACGGCACGTTGTAGGCCGAAATCGCCGAGACCACGCCGAGCGGCGACCAGCGCTTGAGGCTCTGCACGACGAAGTGCGGATTGACCCGCTCGTGGATCGGCAGAGGGTTTTCCTCCTGCTGCGGAAGGCGCAGGAACAGGTCGATGATCTCGTCGGTCATGCGCAGCGGCACGTGGACCTGCGCGCCCATGACCGTCGCCGAGACCGGGCATCCTGCTTCCTCGATTGCGCATTTCTTTAGGAAATCCGCCCGTTTGCGCATCGCCTCCCCGAAGCGCGCCATGATTTTTGCGCGCTCCTTCATCGACAGGCCCGACCATGCGCCGGAATCGAAGGCCTGCCGCGCGGCGCCGATCGCCGCGTCGGCCTGCGCTGCCGAAACGCCGACCACTTCGGCCACCACCGATTCGTCGGACGGGTTCTGCACCTCGAACCGCTCGCCTTCGCCGCGCACGAAGCTGCCGCCGATATACCCTGCGTATTCCAAGCCCGCTCTCCTGAACTTATTCGCATTGGCGAATTATTGTTCACATCATAGACTAGCCGACACGCGGAGAGGCGTCAATCGCGCCACCCTCGCGCTTGTCGCAGGAGGCGCGGACGACTTGTAACCGCTAGGGCTCGTCCCTAGACCATGCCGGAACCCGCGAGTGTCCGTTCGAGACGCTCCACCGGCAACAACTGAGGAACCCGCACGAAATGGCCTACACCGATTTCCTGAAGCAGCAGTGCTACATCGACGGCGCGTGGGTCGATGCGGATTCGGGTGCTTCCTTCGAGGTCACCGACCCCGGCACCGGCAAGGTGCTGGGCACCGTTCCGAAGATGGGCGCCGACGAAACCGCCCGCGCGATCGACGCCGCCGAGGCCGCCCTCCCTGCATGGCGCGCCAAGACCGCCGGTGAGCGCGCGAAGCTGATGCGCAAGCTGTTCGAACTGATGCTCCAGCACCAGGACGACCTCGGCGAACTGCTCAGCCGCGAACAGGGCAAGCCGCTGGCCGAGGGCAAGGGCGAGATCGCCTATGGCGCCAGCTTCATCGAGTGGTTCGCCGAAGAGGGCAAGCGCGCTTACGGCGACGTCATCCCCGGCCATGCCGCCGACCGCCGCATCGTTGTGATCAAGCAGGGCGTCGGCGTCGTCGCCGCGATCACGCCGTGGAACTTCCCCAATGCGATGATCACCCGCAAGCTAGGCCCGGCGCTTGCGGCGGGCTGCACCATCGTTATCAAGCCCGCTTCAGCCACGCCCTATTCGGCGCTGGCGATCGCGCAGTTGTGCGAGATGGCGGGCATCCCCAAGGGCGTCGTCAACGTCGTCACCGGCAGTGCAGGGCAGATCGGCTCGACCCTGACCGCCAGCCCCAAGGTCGCCAAGCTGACTTTCACGGGCTCGACCGAGATCGGCCGCGACCTGCTGCGCGAATGCGCCGAGACGATCAAGAAGTGCTCGATGGAACTGGGCGGCAACGCCCCGTTCCTGGTCTTCGACGATGCCGATGTGGATGCCGCGATCGAAGGCGCGATGATCTCCAAATTCCGCAACGGCGGCCAGACCTGCGTGTGCACCAATCGCTTTTACGTGCAGGACGGTGTCTACGACGAGTTCGTCGAGAAACTGGCTGCGCGTGTCAGCGGCATGAAGGTCGGCTACGGCCTTGATGCCGGCACCGAAGTTGGCCCTCTGATCGACGAGAAGGCGGTAGAGAAGGTCGAGGAACACCTGAAGGACGCGGTCGATGGCGGCGCGAAGGTGCTCGCAGGCGGCCAGCGCAATCCGCTCGGCGGCAGCTTCTTCAACCCCACCGTGGTGGCGGGCGTGAAGCCCGACATGAAGCTGGCCCGCGAGGAGACCTTCGGGCCGCTCGCCGGCGTGATCCGCTTCACCGACGAGGCCGACGCCATCCGCATGGCCAACGATACCGAGTTCGGCCTCGCCAGCTACTTCTACGCCAGCGACCTGAGCCGCGTATGGCGTGTGGCCGAGGCGCTGGAAGCGGGCATGGTCGGCATCAACACCGGCCTGATCTCCACCGAAGTTGCTCCGTTCGGCGGCGTCAAGCAGTCGGGCCTCGGCCGCGAAGGCTCGCACTACGGACTCGATGACTACATGGAGGTCAAGTACCTCTGCATGGGCATCAAGCCGGCCTGACCCAAGGGCTTCGACAGGCTCAGCCTGAGCGGCGGCTTATGCTACCCCCGCTCATCCTGAGCTTGTCGAGGGATCAAGCCTTGGGCTTCCTGCACAAGCTGAACATGCGCGCCTGAACCACCTGTATCATCGGTATGCCGATCGGGGTGCGCAGCGTATTGTCATGCGCGACCTGCAGCGCACCACGCCGTTCGCCGTCGTTGAACATCATGGTGACGGGGAAGTTGTCCCCGCCCCACTTGTCCTTGCCGTACTTGACCATGACCCAGACCTGGATGCCCTCGTAGCGCGCACCACCCGCGCAGCTGAAACAGACATCGACCGGCAGCGGCCCTGCCTTACCTGCCACGGTTTCGAGGAAGACACCCGCCACGCTCGCAACCACTCGCGGCTGCCGGGAACAATCGCCACCCGGTGCATACCTGCCATAAATCTCTTTCGGAACCGGCATCGACTGGCCCATCGCCTGTGTAGCGAACAGCAACGCGGCCAGGCCAGACGAACGACGCAGCATCGACGAATCCCCTCCTCGACATGGAAACCCGCAGCATCATCCCCGGTCGCGGCACGGCTGTCATCCGCAATACTCCCAAGGGCATTCCTGGACGATCGCGATGAATCATCGGACTCGCGGTAATCGCGTTCTGCGTGCCAAGGCCAGAGCCAGCAGAAGTCGGAAGAAAGGAAGTCGATGAAGATTTCCCGAAGGAGCCGGTCGACGGCGGCACGAAGATAGTCGCAGCCGGCCAGCGCAATCCGCTTCTGCAACCCGACCGTGGTGGCTGGCGTGAAGCCCGACATGAAGCTCGCGCGCGAGCAATCCTTCGAGCCGCTCGCAGGCGTTATCCGCTTCACCAGCGAGGCCGACGCCATCCGCATGACCAACGACACCGAGTTCGACCTTGCCTGCTATTTTTACCTCTCGCGAGTTTCGCGCGTGGCCGAAGCGCTGGAAGGGGGCATGGCCGCCATCAACACCGGACTGATTTCCACCGAGGTCGCCCCCTTCAGCGGCGTCAAACAGTCGGGCCTCGGCCGCGACGGATCGCACTACGGCCTCGATGACTACATGGAGGTGAAATACCTTTGCATGGGCATCCAGCCAGCTTGAACCGGGCGGAAAACATAAAACAAGCCTGAGAGGAAGCGGGTTCGAATCTCCACCGGGATTTGAACCCGACCGCCCTCGCGATTTGCCCACTGGCTTGTACATCCGGCCGCTAGGGGAAAAACCAGCACTTCAACGCTTGCTCACGATTCCCGTCCCTCAATCATCCATCGCAGTGCGCGTACCCACCGCGCGCCAAGGCTGGCCGATGTGTTTCTCCAGCCTGTCGCGCGCGCGCCATACCCACTTCACGCGGCGTTCGGCCAGACCGGGCAGGCTAAACAGATCACCGCCCAGCCACGGCAAGAACGGATTACGCCGCGCATAGGACCAGATTTCCACCCGCTCACCTCGCCGCACCGAGCGACCGCGGGCATGAAAGCCCACGGTGTCGGCGAGGACCAGTGTATTGCCGGCCACTGTCAGCCCTTCGGGCTCAGGCAGGTTCATCGCAACGCGCTCCGCCTCCGAGATGCGAGGCGACCCTCGCGCCGACAGCCGGTCGATCGCGTGCGGGTCCGTCTGCGAGCGGCGCTGCTCCCAGGCGAGACGCGCCGGCGTGAACCGGTGCGAGCCGCGTACATACGTGAACGGGCCTTCTTCTGCAGACACCGGGTTTAGAAACAGCCAGGCCTTGAGCGACGAATGGAAGCTATCGGCATGCAAGGTTTCCTGGGGGTCGGGCTCATTGCCCGCCGAGTGGCTGACGATGGTTTGAATGTAGTGCAACGGAGTCGTGCGGTAGCTCGCCACGTAATGAAACAATGCCACCACCTCCTTGCGGGTCAGCAGCGCTCGCAGCGCCGGGATCGCCGAGAGCATCGCCGGGTCGATCGCCAGCCTGCGCGTTACGGCGTCACCCTGACGCATCTCTCGCGCGGGTCCCTTAAACGTTAGCAGGGCGTCCCGCAAAGCAGGGAATTCGGCTGGTGGCACAATGTCGGGAATGACCACGAATCCGTCGCGATCGAACGCCTCGCGCCACTCGGGCCGAACCCCGGATGCCAGGCGGCGCCTGCGCCATGCACACAGACCCGCCGCCAGTTTCACTCGTACCAGATGCAGTCCACGCGCGTTGAGACGGCGCGATCCGATAATCGGGTTATCAAGAAAGCTCTTGGCCCCCGTCAGCAATTGCAAAGCCCAGATGGGGCTCATCAGCGCTTTGCCGATCGTCATATTTCGGTCGTTTACGGCCATCCCGCGCGGGGTTGCGCCAACCCGCGCGGGGATGCAACCCGAAAGATGCTTATCCTTTCACGACCGCATCGATCGCCAGCAGCCGGGTCCATACTTCTTCGAACTGATCGAGGGGAAGAGCATTCGGGCCGTCGGACAAGGCCGCATCCGGGTCCGGATGAGTTTCCGTGAACACGCCTGCGACACCGGCTGCGACGGCGGCGCGCGCCAGCAGCGGCACGTACTCGCGCTGGCCACCCGATCGTTCGCCCAGACCACCTGGCTGTTGAACCGAATGCGTCGCGTCGAACACCACCGGGCAACCGGTATCGGCCATGATCGCCAGCCCTCGCATGTCGGACACTAGGGTGTTGTAACCGAAAGAGGTGCCGCGCTCGCACAGCAGGAAGGCATCAGGATCATGCCCTGCCGCCGTAGCTGCATTGCGCGCTTTCGCGACAACCTGTTTCATGTCGGCAGGTGCCATGAACTGCGCCTTCTTGATGTTCACGGGCTTGCCCGAAGCGGCTACCGCAGCGATGAAATCGGTTTGCCGGGCCAGAAACGCCGGGGTCTGCAGCACGTCGACCACTTGCGCCACTGCGGAGACCTGCGCGGATTCGTGAACATCGGTAATGACCGGCAAGCCGGTTTCAGCACGCACTTTCTCGAGGATGCGCAATCCTTCATCCATGCCCAACCCGCGGAATGACTGGTCGGAACTGCGGTTGGCTTTGTCAAACGAACTCTTGAAAATGAGCAGAATGCCCAGCCGTTCAGCCACCCCGGCGAGCGTCTCGGCGACAAAAAGCGTCATTTCCTCGCTTTCAATGACGCATGGCCCGGCAATGGCGAATAAGGGAGTCTTTTGGTGAATCGAACGTCCGCAAAGGATCATGGGTGCAGCCTCGTCCTGCGAGTTGTGGGTTAAAATTTAGAAACAGGGTGGTCTTCCAACTTCCTGTGACTCCACAGCAGCGCCATAGGGTCAAGACTTTTGCTTGGCCGGTAAGGAACGGGCTGGCAATCCCTTCCGTAGTGGAATAGCGATGGCCACGCATTCATGTCCTGGCGGCGCATCTCGGTGCCGGCAGGTTGTTAAAAAGATGAACAATTTAAGGGCGGTATGAAGAGCGCACTCCTCCAAACGCAGTATGCCGCATCTGCACTCAAGACGCTGGACATAGAGCTCGAGGCACTTGGGGCGCTGAAGGCGTCGCTGCAGTCTCCGGACCTGGGCGCCGCAGTCGATCGCGCGATCAAGGCCCTGGCATCCACGCGCGGGCGCGTGATCGTCACCGGCATGGGCAAGAGCGGCCACATCGCGCGCAAGATCGCCGCGACCATGAGATCTACCGGCACCTCGGCGCTCTATCTCCATCCCGGCGAGGCAAGCCATGGCGACCTTGGCGTCATCACCAAGAAGGACGTGGTCCTTGCCATTACCTGGTCGGGGGAAACCGCCGAACTGGGCGATATCCTCCACTACTGCAACTTCTACGGCGTAACTCTGATCGTCGCAACTTCGCATGCCGACAGCACGGCCGGCCGCGCAGCAGACATCTGCCTGACAATGCCTCCGGTGCGCGAAGCCTGCCCCAACGCGTTGGCGCCCACCTCCTCGACGACGCTGCAACTGGTACTGGGCGATGCGCTGGCGGTCGCGTTGATCGAAGCGCGGGGCTTCACCTCGTCCGACTTCCGCGTCTTCCATCCAGGCGGAAAGCTGGGCGCGCAGTTGAGCACCGTGGGGGAGATAATGGGTGTGGGCGAAGCCATCCCCCGGGTCGGCCGCGATGCCTCGCTCACCAGCGCAACGCTCGAAATGAGCCGAAAACGCTACGGCTGCACCGCCGTTGTGGATGAAGACGACCGCCTCGTGGGAGCGTTTACCGATGGCGACCTGCGGCGTTGCATCGCCGTGCACGACTTATCGGACAACATTGGCCTGCACATGTCGATCAATCCCCTAAGCGTACAGCCCGACACGCTGTCTTCCGAGGCTTTGCGCATCCTCAACGGGAATGCCATTTCAGTGCTCTTCGTCGAGGATCAGGGAAAGCTCGTCGGGATCGTCCATATCCACGACATCGTACGCACCGGCGTGGCCTGAAGGACTTCCCGCCGATCCGCCGGGCTCGGACGATGTCCTTACGCCTCGAAAGCCCTGAATAGCGCAGCCCCTCCCCCGGCCCGGATCGCGCAAGCCTCCGCTGTCGAGCACGCTTTGGCGCTGCTTGTCGAAGCCGTCTGACAGGGGCACTAGGGCGTAAACTCATAAACGGCATCATCGAGGTTCGAGGCAAAATGGCGCAGCGCAAGGAAGCAGGGCGAAGGAATATGTCGATACTTCAAGTCCTGCTGACGCGGCGCTGGGCCATGCTGGTCAAATCCTCCGGACGCCCGAATGGCGAACATATCGGGCGTCTCGATGCTGCCATTTATGAGCTTATGTCCTAGTCTTCGGATGACATCTATGCCTGCTCTCATCGTGGTTCCCGCACGCTTCGGGTCCACTCGCCTTCCGGGCAAGCCGCTGCTGGCGATCGCCGGGCGCACCTTGCTTGAACGCGTCGTTTCCGTGGCCCGCACAACTGCCGCGCTGGTGGGAGATTGCGAGGTGGTGGTCGCCACGGACGATGAGCGCATAGCCGACCATGCCACCGCGATCGGCACCGAGGCGGTGATGACGCCGGATTCCTGCGATTCCGGCTCTTCGCGCGCTTGCCTTGCGGCGCAGACACGGGCGGCAAAACCCGAACTCGTCATCAACCTCCAGGGCGATGCTCCGTTCGTGCCGCCTGCCGTCGTCGCGGGGCTGGTCCACACTCTGCGCGAAGGCCGGGCCGACGTGGCCACGCCGGTGTATCGTCTAGACTGGGCAAGGCTTGATCGGCTGCGCGCGCACAAGCGGACTGCTCCGTTCAGCGGCACCACTTGCGTGCGCGCGGCAGACGGACGGGCCTTGTGGTTTTCAAAGACCATCCTACCCGCGATCCGTGATGAGACGAGATTGCGCGAAGCGGGCTCATTTTCGCCGGTGTGGCAACACCTGGGTCTGTACGGCTATCGGATGGCCGCGCTGGAATGGTTCGCCGCGACCGCTCAAGGGGATTACGAGACCATCGAAGGGCTTGAACAACTGCGCTTCCTCGAGGCGGGTCACACCATCGCCACGGTCGAGGTCGAGCCGCCCAGCCACGCCATGTCGGGAATCGACACCCCCCAGGACCTCAAACTGGCGGAAGAAACGATCGCACGACTGGGCGATCCGTTCGCGGCTCATTAGCGTAACCGTCATGTTCGTCATCGTCCGCCACGGCAATACCTTCGAAAACGGCGAGCCATCCCGCCGCGTCGGCGCGCGCACCGACTTGCCGCTTACTGCCGCAGGGCTGGCGCAGGCACGGGCGCTGGGTGCTCATTTCGCGGCGCAAGGACTTGCTTTCGAACAGGTTCTCGTCTCGCCCCTGACCCGCACGTGCCAGACCGCTGCGGAAATCCTTGACCACATGCCACAGGCGCCTGAAGCGCAAGTCGCCGAGTGGCTGCGCGAGATCGACCATGGCCCCGATGAAAACGCCACCGAGGACGTGGTGCTCGCACGTATCGGGACCGAAGCGCTTGCAGCCTGGGATGAACACGCAGTTCCCCCGCCGGGCTGGCGGGTCGACGGCAAGGCGAGGATCGCGGCATGGCGGGATCATTTCCTGTCCACCCGGGGTCCGGCCTTGCTGGTCACCAGCAACGGCGCGGCACGCTTCGCGCTCGTCGCCGCGGGGCTGAGTGCCGGTTCGAGCATGAAACTTCCCACCGGAGGCTATGGGGTCATCCATCGGGACGAGGGAATGACGATGACACTCACCGAATGGGGCAGGCGTCCATGACCCCGCCCTCAGCCCCACCATTGTCCCTCCTGCGGGCGCCGCCATTTCCCTGGCACGACGCAGCCATAACCCAGCCTGCCCCTTCCCGTACGTCGAAGCCCGTGCTCCATGACCGGGACACGCTGTTCGCGGCCATACGTCAGGCCCGCGTGGGCGGAGACTTCTGGGCCGATGATGCAGGTGTGAAACGCTTGGCCGCAACCGTGATACGGCCGGGAGAACCTTCTGAAGTCGAGGGTACCGAGCGGCCCGATACGATCTGGATTCCGCCCGTCGGGACCCCGCGCTGGACACATGCGCTTCGTGGCAGGACATGGTGCATCGATGTCGATCCATGGTCGGTTCTACCGGGTGCTTCGCGCTTGCTGGCCCATGGCGATGACGAATGGATCGCGCTCGCGCGCATTGCCGGGATCAAGGTGGACGTGCTCTCGACGGGCGGGTTCGGCGCCCCCGGGGACGATGCCGCCACCCTCGACGGGCGCGTTGCCGAATTGCTTGCGAACCAAGATTGGCGCGACCCTTTCACAGGGGGCTCTTCGACGATCGAGGCAGTGGTGGATCTGCTGGCGCTATGGCGTCACACTCTGGATCTAAACCGTCCAATTGTCTCGACATGCGGGATGGCCTGGTGGAAACGGAAAGAAATCGGCCGTTTCCTCTGGCATCCGACACGCCACCTGGCGATGGTGCCATCACCGGCACAGGCGCTGCGCGTGGCCCGCAAGGAGGGCGGTGCAATCGCAGTCTGGCCTTCGCGCGTCTCGCCCGCTCTCATTGCTGCGGCAGGGCAGCAAGGCACCGCGCTGGTTCGCGTCGAAGATGGGTTCGTTCGGTCGGCTGGCCTCGGCGTCGATCTTGTGCCGCCCTCCTCAATAGTCGTGGACGCCTCGGGCATTCACTTCGACCCGGGCGCTCCGAGCGATCTGGAGGCAGTCCTGAACGATGCGCAGATGTCCGCCCGGTTGCTTGGCCGCGCACGAAGTCTGCGCGAAATCATCGTCAGGGCAGGCATTAGCAAATATTCCGCCGACCAGGGACAATCCGTGCCCGAACGGATACCAGGCAAACGCCTTGTCCTTGTCCCGGGGCAGGTGGAAGACGACATGTCGGTACGCGCAGGTGGCGGCGGCCTGACTTCGAACCTCGAACTCCTTCGCCGCGCGCGCGACCTCGAACCCGATGCGCAAATCTGGTTTCGCCCCCATCCCGATGTCGATGCCGGCCATCGCAAGGGCAAGGTACCCGATACAGACATCCTCGCCCACGCCGACCACATCGTGCGGGGTGGCGGCATGGCACCTCTGCTCCATGCGGTCGACGCGGTGCATGTGCTGACCTCGCTCACCGGCTTCGAAGCCCTGATGCGCGGCCGCGAGGTGACCTGCCACGGAACGCCATTCTATGCGGGCTGGGGGCTGACGCGCGATCTTGGTCCTGCAACCCCGCGCAGGACGGCCAGGCTTTCGCTCGATGCGCTGGTTGCGGGAGTACTGATTCTCTATCCGCGCTACCTCGATCCGGTGACCGGACTTCCATGTCCGCCCGAAGTGCTGGTCTCACGCATGGCATCGGCGACCGCACACAATCGGCTGAAATGGATAGGGCCCCTGCGCCGCTGGCAGGGCAAGCTGATGAAAATGATCAGATGACGGTTATTCTTGACATTTCGCGCCTGATCTCGCGGCTGCGCTATTCCACCCCTTCGGGTGTCGATCGCGTGGAAATGGCCTATGCTCGCGGACTGTTGGCCCGTTACGGAAACGCTCTTGCTTTTGCAGCCGTCCATCCCACCGGCCGCTACGGCCGCTTGCCGCGCCGAACGGCGCTGGCCTATCTAGACGAACTTGACCGACGCTGGGCGAGCGAGGCCAATGCACCGCGCCTGCGACCGCTTGCCTCTGTGCTACCGCAGCTGGCGGCGCTCATGCCCACGCGCCAGGGCGTAGGATCGAGCCAACGCGCGGTCTACGTTCAGGCATCTCCGCATCACCTCACCAAAGCGGCCAAGGTTCACAGCATCCTCGCGCGCGAGCGTGCGAAGTTCCTCTGCCTCGTACACGATCTCATCCCCATCGAATTTCCCGAGTATGCCCGCCCTTCGGGAGCGGAACTGCATCGGCAGCGGATCGAAACCATAGCCTCGGCGATCGCGGCGACGGGCGGGGCAGCCATCGTCAACTCCGCCGCGACCGGCCGCTCACTCAAACCCTGGCTGAAGCCCGGTACTGCAATCCATGTCGCCTTGCTGGGGACCGAACAGCTGCCTCCCGCTATACCGCATGCCGCGAAGGACGGCCGCCCATACTTCGTCTGTTTGGGCACGATAGAACCGCGCAAGAACCACCTCCTGCTACTTCATCTGTGGCGCCATCTCGCTGAGACCATGCCTCCCGAACGCGTTCCCCGTCTGATCGTGGTCGGTCGCCGGGGCTGGGAAAACGAACAGATCGTCGACATGCTCGAAAGGTGCCCCGCCCTCGTCGGTCATGTCACCGAACTTGGCGGCTGTCCCGACGCGCATCTTTCCGCTCTGCTGCGCGGAAGCCGGGCACTGCTGATGCCTACCTTCGCGGAAGGCTACGGCATGCCGGTGGCAGAGGCGCTCTCCGTAGGCACGCCGGTCATTTGCAGCGACCTTGCCGCGCTGCGCGAAGCGGGCGGAACGGCACCCGACTATCTCGACCCGCTCGACGGACGAGGCTGGAAGGCGGCCGTCCTCGACCATGCCGCAGGCGGCCCGATGCGCCTGGCCCAAATGGAACGCCTGCCTGGCTGGCACAACCCCACCTGGCCGGAGCACATCAAGATTGTGTCACACGCGATAACAGGCCTCTGAGCCTCGCAGCGCGCACTCGCTAACGACTATGAAAGCCGCCCGGTTCTCAAGATAAAACCAAAATATGCAAATACTTGAAGAGGCGCGACACTCACCGCCCAAGCACAGGCGATCACGGATCAGGAATTCCTTCCGTTCATCGCTGACATTGTTCTGCGCCGCCAAAATCAGCACTTTGAACATGATCACCGGATCTTAAGACGGCTGACCCGCCCATTGCCCGGTCCGAACAGGCACTTCAGTTGGAGCGCGGTATGCCTATAGAGCGCTTCAGCTGTCAGGCAGTCGCTTGCGGGCATAGATCGTTGCGCCGACGATGCCGCCGTGATCGCAGTGTTCGAGGTGCAGGCTAGTCATACCCGCCTGATAGAAAAGCGCGATCACGCGCGAAAGATCATAGTCGTGCATCAGCATAACGCCTTCCCGGAACCCGCGCGGGCTGCGGCTGCGCGTCGCCGGGGTCACATCCGTGCCGTCCAGGATCAGGCGACCGCCCGCTGAACGCGCATGCTGGGTGGTGCGGGCGAACATCAGCTGGACGGTAGCCCCGCCGTTTTCGGACACTCCAGCCAGCAGCTGCCTGAGGATTTTATAGCCGCGCTCTGGCGGGATGTGCTGAAGCACGATCAGCGACATGACCCACTCGAACGCGACATCGGGGATAGCATCGACAAAGGTCAACCCCGGCGTGGTGTGCAGGCGTGCTTCGGCCAGCATCCCAGGCGATATGTCCACACCGGTGGCCTGCCCCGCGATTTCGGCCAACGGTACTGTGAGACGCCCCACGCCGCAGCCGAAGTCCAGCGCAGAACGCGGCTCGAACGCACCGAATAGCGCATTCATCCGGCTGAAATGATGGCGAACGTCGCCCCGGCCCGATGCGAAGAATCTCTCACGCGCCGCGTCGTCAAGATTGTCGCGCTTGAAAGTCTCAGACGTCAGAACGCCGAAGTACGGCTCCGTCTCACCGATCATCCGCCAGTCGCGATCCGTATCGCGCTGCCTTTCGAACTTTCGAAAAGGATTGACCCCCAGCAACCGTCGCAGCATTCCACACCCTCTTACCCGCCAATGGTAATCACCGGGCGGAAATAGTCGCTCTTTCGGAATTGTCTAAGTAATAAATTGAAATCGCATAGACCGCATGGTCAGGATGCCGGGCTTACCCGCCCTGTTCCAGCCCGGAGAGCAGTTCGGCGGCAGATAGCGCCCAGGTCGCCTGCGACGGGGTGACAACCACGCGACCCGCAGCGACGTCTTCAGCCCATCGACCGATCGCCCGGGCCAGCGCAGGGGTGGCGGCATCGGCGGGGAAGTAGTCGACGCCATTGCCTTCGTGCGGACGAAACACCGCAAGGTCACGGGCCAACACGGGCTTGCCATGCTCCAGCGCCTCGACCAGCGGCAGGCCGAACCCTTCAGCGTGCGACGCGATGATGACGCCCGCGCAACAGTCGTAGATGGCAGCCAGTTCCCGGTCGCCCACGTCGTCCAGCCACAGAAGCCTGCCACCATTCTCCGGGTGCGAGCGGATCCGCTCGGCCAGGGCGGATACCTGCCAGCCTTCCCGCCCCACCAGCACCAGACGCTGCGTGCCACCGTCACGCCACAGCGCCTCGAAGGCAGCGACGATATCCTCGTGCCCCTTACGCGGCTCCAGCGTACCGACCATCAGGAAATAGGGCGCCGTCGTATCGAAGCGCGGAGCGTCGATCCCGGCATCGGGTTTGGCGGCAGGCGCAGTGGCGTCGAGGATGTTGCCCCCCATCGACACCACTTGCGTGCGATAACCGCCGGTCAGGCCGTAGCGCACATCGAACACCTCGCGCAGTTCCGTCTCGGTATGGCCGGAATTGCACACCAAGCCTTCGGCAAGCGCGGCCAGCATATCCAGCCAGATGCGATAGCGCAGCACCGTATTGCGCGAAAACCATGCCGGCCTTTGCAATGGCAGCAAGTCATGGACGAGGAACCACAGCCGTCCGCCCTGGCGCCGGAACCGCGCCAGTTTGCGGCGGTGCCAGCGCAGCGTGTCGAGCGAATAGTCCAGGCCCAGGAAGACGTCGCCGGGGCCCGCCCGGATCGGGGTGAAGTCTGGCGACTGGCCCGCCAGTCGGTCAGGCCAGTTGATCTCGAAATAGCTGCGCTTGCGCGTAGCCGACACGAAGCGGATGTCCCAGCCCTGTTCCGGGGCCGCATCGCGCAGCGCCAGCGCCAGCGCGCGCACGACGCGCTGGATGCCGGTCCCCGCATCATCCTTGCTGATGACCGCCATGTCGATGAACAGCCGGGGACGCGGCCCGCCCGCTTCCGACCGAGCCTCCGGCCACGAGGCAGTCGTATCCTGCCTGAGACGGCGCTGCCGCGCCACGCGGAACCGGCGCCAACCACGCGTACCCACCGCCTCGTCGATACGCGCCGGCAGCAGGTCGAGGAAGACGGGCAGGCGCAGCTTCATCCGCGCGCCCGGGCGCGGTGGCGGGACTGCATCGGATGCCGCGTCAATTGTTGTTGGACATCGCGGTCGCGGTTGTCGCCACCGGCAGCAATGTCGAATAGATGACGTTCACGAACTTCTGGATATCGGCCAGCGGCGCGTTGGAGACATAGAGCACGTCCTTGTCGCGGATGGGGAAGCTCTGAGCGATGAAGAACGTGGCCGGATCCTTCATGTTGAGGCGGTAGATCACGGGCACCTTGCCGTCAGGCGTCAGCCTTGCGCCGGCTCGGGTGGCGGGGTCGAGGGCAGCGGGGTCTTCCAGCCTGAAGATGAAGACGCCCTTCACGTCCGCACGGGCGTCCTGCAGGCCGGCCACGCGGCCAAGCGCCTGCGCCATCGTCACGCCGGTGGCCTCGAAGGGGATTTCCTCGTTGCGGCCGGTAGCGCCCAGTGCGGTGAAGCTGAAAGGCTGGAACAGCACCGTCATGACATCGTCGGGACGAAGACGCACGTTCTGGCGGGGATCGCGGATGACGGATTCCAGCGGCAGCGCGCTGACCTTCATCCCGCGCGTGATCTGGATCGTCATCTTGCCGACGGGCTGGCGCACCCCTCCGGCACTGGCCAGTACGTCGAGAATGCGCTCGCCCCGCGCGGTCAGGGGCACGCGCGCGCTCGTCGCCACGTCGCCCACCACGGTGACGGTCGCGGCCGCATTACGAATCAGGCGCACCACGGTCTGCGGCTGATGGGCCTTCCCGCGCAGGCGTGCGGTGATCTCGCGCGCGATGTCTTGCGGGGTGCGGTCCGCCGCGCGCACAGTGCCGACGAACGGAATGGTGATCTGGCCATCGCTGTCCACCATCTGCTCGGGCAGGGAGGTGCCGCGCGCCGTTGTCCCGCCCGAAAGCGCGGAGGATGCGGATGCGGTGGGGCTGGACAGACGGCTTTCGGCTCCCACGCTGCCGAATAGCGCGGCCGGCGGCGCTTCCCAGATGGCGATGTCGAGCACGTCGCCCCGGCCGATGACCGAGCCGATCGGCTGCCCGTCGCCCAGCTCCTCGGAGAACAGGGACTGGCGATTGCTGGCGAGCACCGTGCGCGCGACGGCATCCGTCACATCGATCACCTGGATCGCCCCTTCGGCCAAGCCCTGTTCCTCAAGCCTGCCTACCGCGCGCGCGGAAGGCCCGGCGGCAGGCGCCATGGCGCAGGCCCCCAGCGATGCCGCAAGAGCGCCACTTGCAATGAAGCGGGTGACGATAACTGATATTTTCATGGGGAATTCAGCCAAATATTGGACGTGCTCGGGCGTCGGCATGTTGCGAGGACCTATGGCGCAATCCCCGGTGTAGATCAAGGCGGCAAGGACTGCGACGGCTCGCGCTCCCGGTGCGACGGCACGGTCTGCCGCAGCCTTTCTTCACTGGACGCAAATCGGACTTCCGGGTAGTGGCTGGCGCTTGCCTGCAACCTTCGCCGGCGGATATCAGCGCAAGGTTGTCGAGTGATGGACAAAGACGATGCGATCGCGCATCCAGCCAGCGGTGACGGTCAGGAAAATCTGGGCGCAGCATTACGGAACTCTCGAACTTTGAATATTCTAGACAAGATGCGCCGCATCAAGCCGCTGTTCTTCGTCACTGTGATCGTTCCGGTATTTCTGGCGATCCTCTATTACGGGGTCTTCGCCTCGAACGTGTACATCTCAGAATCCCGCTTCATCGTGCGCAGCCCGGACAAGCCGGCTACCACGGGTCTGGGCGTCCTGCTCAAGAGCACCGGCTTCGCCAATGCCGGGGACGAGATCTATGCGGCGCAAAGCTACGTGCTTTCGCGAGACGCACTACAGGCGCTGAACGGCAAGGACGCCTTCGTGAAGGCCTATACCGGGCCGGACGTCTCGATCTTCGACCGGTTCAATCCGACCGGCTTCTCCAGCTCGGGCGAGGATCTTTACGACTACTACGAAAAGCAAGTGAAGATCGACCAGGACACCACGTCTTCGATCGTCACTATGACCGTGCGCGCCTTTACCCCACAGGACGCCCGCCGCTTTAACGAACAGCTTCTCGAAATGGCGGAAGCCACCGTCAACAAACTGAATACGCGCGGCAAGCAGGATCTCATCCGCTTCGCCCAGACCGAAGTGGACGATGCCAAGGCCAAGTCGCAGGACGCCGCCGTGGCGCTGTCCTCCTACCGCAACCAGGCGGGCGTGGTCGATCCGGAGAAGCAGGCGCAGATCCAGATTCAGATGGTGTCCAAGCTGCAGGACGAACTGATCGCCACGCGCACCCAGCTGCGCCAGTTGCGCGCCTTCACGCCGCAGAACCCGCAGATCGAGGTGCTCGACGTCCGCGCCAAGGGCCTCGCCGCCGAGATCGACGACCAGCTCGGCCAGGTAGCGGGCAGCAGCAAGTCGCTGTCCTCGCGCGTGGCCCGCTACCAGCGGCTGTTCCTGGAAAGCCAGTTCGCCGACAAGCAGCTGGCCAGCGCGATGGCCTCCCTCGAGGAAGCCCGTAACGAGGCCCGCCGCAAGCAGGCTTACGTGGAACGCATCGTGCAGCCCAACCTGCCCGACGATCCGCTAGAACCGCGCCGCCTGCGCGGCATCCTCTCGACCCTGATCCTGGGCCTTGCCGCTTGGGCCATCATCAGCATGCTGGTTGCCGGAATGCTGGAGCACCGGGACTGAGTTGCGCACCATGCGGTCACACCTTGCTGAAGTGGGTCGAAGCGCATCGGTGCAGGGGCGGGTGGTCTACGCCCTCCTCATGCGTGAGATCCTGACCCGCTACGGGCGGCACAACATCGGCTTCCTGTGGCTGTTCGTGGAGCCGATGCTGTTCACGACCGGCGTTACCGTCTTGTGGACGCTGACCCAGGCGCTGCACGGATCGTCCCTGCCGATCGTCGCCTTCGCGCTCACCGGCTATTCCAGCGTGCTGCTCTGGCGCAACATGCCCGCACGCTGCATCGGCGCAATCGATCCGAACCTGGCGCTGATGTATCACCGCAATGTGCGGGCGATCGACATCTTCCTGGCCCGCGTGCTGCTGGAAGCGGGCGGCGCTACGATATCGTTCGTCACGCTCAGCCTGTTCTACATCTACATCGGGTGGCTAGATCCGCCGGCGGACATCCTGACCGTCGCGGGGGGCTGGCTGATGATCGCGTGGTTCGGCGCCGCGCTGGGCATGACGCTTGGCGCGCTGTCGGAAAAGAGCGAGATGGTGGAGCGCCTCTGGCACCCCATCTCCTACCTCGCATTCCCGCTGTCCGGCGCCGCCTTCATGGTCGATGCCCTGCCCCCGGCCGCGCGCAAGTACATCCTATATGTGCCGATGGTGAACGGGGTCGAGATCGTCCGCCAGGGCTATTTCGGCGAGCAGGTGCGCGTGCACTACGACTTCTTCTACATGCTCGCCTGCTGCGTGGGCCTGACCTGGCTGGCGCTCTCGCAGATCGAGGTGGTGAACCGGGGGGTCACGCCGGAATGATCTCGGTCGATAACGTGCACAAGATCTACCCCACCCGCGCGGGCGACCGGGTGGTGCTGAAGGATGTCTCGTTCACTCTCGCCCGGGGGGAAAAGCTGGGCGTGCTGGGCCGCAACGGCGCGGGCAAGTCCACGCTGGCACGCCTGATCAGCGGCGCGGAGCGGCCCACCTCCGGCACGGTCGAACAGGGCATGTCGGTATCCTGGCCGCTGGCTTTCGGCGGAGCGTTCCAGAACGCCCTCACCGGCCTCGACAACGTCCGCTTCATCAGCCGGATCTACAAGCAGGACTACCAAAGCAACATCGATTTCGTGGCCGATTTCACGGAACTGGGCCTCTACCTGCGCGAACCCGTGCGCTCCTATTCGCAGGGCATGCGCGCGCGCCTGGCCTTCGCGGTCTCGATGATAATCGAGTTCGACTGCTACCTGATCGACGAAGTGAGCGCGGTGGGCGATGCCCGCTTCCACGAGCGCTGCGAGGTGGAGCTGTTCCAGAAACGCGCTGACCGGGCGATGCTCATCATCTCCCACGATCCCGAATACGTGCGCAAGCACTGCGACCGCTTCGCCGTGCTTCACGAAGGCGACATGACGTTCTACCCCGACTTCGAGCAGGCTTACGATCGCCACTTGCGCATCCTGCACGGAGAGGCGTGACGAAGCGCCCGATTTCCGGGTCCGGGTGGCCCCTTCCGGTTCATTGATATCCTGCATCGGTTGTGGAATGGTGAACGCTCGCAGGAACGGAGGTCCCTCCGTGACGTGCCGGCTGATACCCCCTGGCAGGCCCCGATCCCGCCGCGTCAATCATGCCGGAGCTGCAGCGAAGAGGCCGTGATGAACCCAAGTACCCCCCCGCTGGAAATCGACTTTACCCGCCCCGGACCGGCATGGCCGGACTTTCTCCTTTCCCTCGACGGGTTCTCCGGAACCGAGCCCATCGGCCGCTGGACCGATGGCGAGACCGCCCGGATCGTCCTGGCCGCAGACCCGACGCGACCGCGCGATCTGGTGCTGGTACTGGACGCTTCCCCCTTCGTCGCCCCCGGCATCGGCACCCAGGGCATCACTGTTACCGTGAACGGCAGGAAGGCCGCCGATCTAACCTTCTCCCGGCACTTCCGGCGCGAGCGGATCGAGGTGCGGGTTTCGCTGGCCGAGGACGCCGCCGAAGCCCCGCTCGAGATCGGCATCGGCATCCGCCATCCCGCCCAGCCCTCGCAGCACGGCATGGGCGACGACGGGCGCCATCTGGGCCTGCTGATCGCCGGGCTGACGGTGAAGGCCACGCCGCCGCGCAGCACCAGTCCCTACAGCGGACTGCCCGCGCACCAGTTCTGGCGTCGGTCGATCTCCGCGGTCGAACACCATCGCATCGACCCCGTCACGCAGACCCGCTTCAAGATCGGGAAGAATGCCCGCGTCGGCACCGCCGGAAGCTGTTTTGCGCAGCATATCTCCCGCCGGATCATGGCATCGGGGTTCAACTACCTCGTCACCGAGGCGGGCGAGGGCATCGACGAGCCGCAGCGCGTCAGGAACAACTACGGCACGTTCTCGGCCCGCTACGGCAACGTCTACACTACCGTGCAACTGCTCCAGCTGTTCGAGGAGGCGTTCGGGCAGCGGGTGCCGCGCGATCGCGCCTGGCCCCGTCCCGACGGCCGCTTCATCGACCCCTTCCGTCAGCAGATCGAGCCTGACGGCTTCGCCGACGAGGCGGCCGTCATCGCCGAGCGCGACCGGCACCTCGCTGCCGTGCGCCGCCTGTTCGAGGATACCGACATCTTCGTGTTCACGCTGGGGCTGACCGAAGCCTGGCGATCGCGCGAGGACGGTTCGGTGTTCTCCGCCGCCCCCGGCGTCGTGGGCGGAGCGTTCGACGAAAGCCGGCACGAATTCGTCAACTTCGACTTGGCCGAGACTTACGGCGCGCTGGAAACCTTCCTGGAGAAGTTCCACGCCCTCAACCCCGGCGCGCGCGTTCTGCTGACCGTCTCGCCGGTGCCGCTGATCGCCACCTACGAGCCGCGCTCGGTCCTCGTGTCCACTACCTACAGCAAGTCCGTACTGCGCGTGGCCGCGGAAATGGCGCTGAAGCGTTTCGACTGGGTGGACTATTTCCCGTCCTACGAGATCATCACCGGCAGCTTCTCCGGGGGGCTCTATTACGAGGACGACCGCCGCGAAGTGAATGCGCTGGGCGTGTCCCACGCCATGCGCTGCTTCATGCAGAACTACATCGAAGGCCGCGATCCCAAAGCGGCGGCCGTCGCCCCCGAAGCCGTGCGCAAGGCGTCCGCCGCCGGCATCGTGTGCGACGAGGAAATCATGGACAGCGCAAGAGCATGAATTCTTCCATGGAGCAGTGGCTCGTCATTTCGAACTGCCAGACCTTCGGCCTCGCCAACTGCCTGCAGGCGCAGGTGGCAGACGTGCAGGTAACCGGTGTGGATACTCTTCTCTTCAACTCCGACCCCGATCGCTTCAACGCGGACATGGACAAATACAGCACGCTGTTCATCTCCGATGGTGTGAAGGCCGAAATCCCGTCCGCGCGGATCGATGCCATCGCGGACCATGTCGCCCTGCCGATGCTCACCTTCCGGGCCTTCCATCCCGATCTGGTGTACCTCCAGCACGATGGCCGCCCGGTGGTAGGCCCGGTCGGCGATTATCACTCGGCGATCGCCTATGCCTGCTTCCGCGCCGGGTTGAGCGTTGCCGATACTGCGGCCCGGTTCAACGGCAGCTTCCTTGAGCGCTGCGGTTACATGGCCATGTGGGTGCCCGAGCGCGACCGCCTGGTGGACGAGATGGCAGACTTCGGCCTCGACATCGCCGCCCCGATCCGGACATGGGGGCGCCACGGCGCGTTCATGTTCAGCATCAACCATCCGTGCATTCACGTCTTGCATAACATCGCATCAGAACTGCTGCGCGCAGGCGGGCGCACTCCCGTTTCCGGTGGGATCGTGCCGCACGATAACCTCGCCACCGGCGCGGCCTTCGCGGTCTACCCGGAAATCGGAGAGGCACTGGGCGTGCCGGGAAGCTATGCATTCAAGGACGTCGGCAGCTATCGCCCCATCGACCTCGAAGACTTCATCGCCGGCTGCTTCGCAAGCTACGGGCGGATCGGTGCCGCCTCGATCGCCCCGCACCCCCAATTCGCGCAGCAGGTGGACTACGTCGAAGCGCTGATCTGACGGGAGTCATTCCGGCGCGGCCGCCCGGGCGACCCGCCGGAAGCGATTATTTATAAATACATAATTGCCATAACAAGTAATTTCCTTGATTATACCGCCTATATAAAGATCGACGTCGGCATCGCTCCGTCATGCTATCTCGAATTCATATGTCCGGCAGGCGGTGAATATATGATCAACATACCTCTCGAGAACAAGGAAGATGCTTCTAGGCTCATTGCTGATTACTTGTATTCCCTGCTAGCGGACGGGTCTCCCAATCCTGAATGGGGGAAGATCGCGTTCCTGCGCTCCATCGACCCTACGAGCCGCGTTCTCGATCTGGGCTGCGGTAACAACTCACCGAAATTCACGAAGGATGTTATTCCCGAGTGCCACTACATCGGGATCGATGTGGAAAATTACAATCAGTCGTCCGAACGATTTGCGGACGAATACATGATCGTAAGGTCAGCGAATTTCCGCAGTGCGATTGAACTCTACGAAAACAGCATCGATGCGGTGATATCCTCGCACAATATCGAGCATTGCGAAGATCGTTACGGCACGACCGAGGCGCTTGCCCGGTCGCTAAAAGTCGGCGGGAAAGCCTACGTCTCCTTCCCCGCCGGGGACAGTACCGCCTTCCCCAACAGGTCGGGCACGCTGAACTACTACGACGATGAAGGCCATGTATCGGAGCCGCCGGATTTCGGCAGGATCATCTCCATCCTGACCGGCAACGGGATGAAGATCCTCTACGCGACGACGCGCTATCAACCGCCCATCCACTGGATCCTCGGCCTCGGCAACGAGGATCTGTCCGCCAGCACCGGCGAAATCAAGGACGGGACATGGTGCTACTGGGGTTTCGAGTCCGTCATCTGGGCCGAAAAGGTGGAGGGACCGCGCGGCAACGGACTCGCCACCTCGGAGTTTTGACGGCCAGCCCCGGCGGGCCGCTTGCGCGGCCGCCAGGGTGCTAATCCATCGTCAGGAAGCTGTTTCCAGCGCTTCCCCGGCGGTGCGCAGCGAGCACATTTCCCAGATCGCACAGGAGATATGGTAGAGCGAACTGCCGGGAGCCAGTTCCTCGATGAAACTGCCGTCCTCATTCATCTTGTCGCGCCACAGGTGCTGCGCTTCGGGCAGGAAGTACTTGCTGAGGCCCGTCCAGGCATCGGCGACTTCCTGCAGGTCTTCGTCGGCTCCGGTGCGGTGATAGCGCACGACCGCCACCTTGAGGCGCTCCGTCTGGGGCCACAGACGGGCCTTGCCGTTGACCACGTTCCCGTCGGTCAGCACTTCGTTGATGGCTACCCCACGCTGCGCATCGATGCCGTGGCGGCGGCCGAAAGCGGTCATCGCATCAGAAACGGCAACGGCGCCCGGGGCACCGGAACGGGCCAGACGCTCGAACAGCCATGCCCATTCGAAGCAGTGGCCCGGCTCGGCGATGCGGCCTTCGTCGCCGGGTGCGGGGGTCCAGTCCTCGCCGAAGTGTTCCAGCAGCGCGCCCGATACCGGATCGACCAGCCGGGTCCGGCACAGGTCCGCTACCGCCAGCGCAGCCTCGCCGAAACGCTTACGGCCGCTCGCTTCGTGCAGCGCGCTGAACGCCTCGAACAAGTGCATGTGAGGGTTCTGTCGGCGCACGGACGGATCGACGATCTCACCCTCGCTGAATCCGCCCTCGGGATGTGTCCAGTTCGCCTCGATCGTGTCGAGCAGCGCCTCGGCCTCGTCGAAGAACGATTCCTCGGCCAATGCCCCACCCGTAGTGCCCAATGCGAACAGGACGAAGGCCTGATCGTAGAGGTCGGCCCGGCCATCGAGAACAGCGGCGTCGCGGTCCAGCCGATGGACGTAGAAGCCATCAGGGCGCCTGGCCTTCGCGATGACGACGCGCATCGTCTCGCCCACCAACTCACGCCAGGGGCCGGTCCAGCCCGCCCTGCCCGCCGCGACCATCGAATAGATGTGCCGCGCCTGCACGAACGTGCGGAAATACTCGTCGTTCGGAATGCCGTCGAGCGTCATCCGCTCGGCGAACAAGCCGGATGCAGTGCGCCCACGGCTGCTCCATACCGGCGCCGCCACGTCGATCAGCCAGGCGCGGGCTTCATGCTCAAGTTCCAAGATAGGCTGCTTCATGTCGTGACTTCCTTGCAATCCGTCTGGCTGACGAGGTGGAGGGCGACGAAATCGCGTAAGTTTTTGCCCGCGAACTTGTGCCCGGCGATGCCTGCGGCCCGCGCGGCGGCAAGGTCGGTGTCCTGATCGCCGACAAGGAGGCTCGCCGGGACATCTATGTCCCAGTGCTCCATCAGGTCCAGCAGCATTCCCGGCTCCGGCTTGCGCCACGGATGAGCGCGGCTGTACTCGTCTACCGTGCCATCGGGATGGTAGGGGCAGAAGCGCCAGTCGTCGATGTGTGCGCCGTGCGCGCGCAATTGCGCATTCATCCAGTCGAACAGCGCCGTAACGTTTTCGACCGGATAATAGCCCCGCGCGACGCCGGCCTGATTGGTGACCATGAAAACGTAGTAGCCCAGGTCGTTGGCGAGGCGCACGGCCTCCATCGCGCCGTCGATCCAGCGGAAGCGGTCGGTCGTCCCGACATAGCCCTCGTCATGGTTCAGCACGCCGTCGCGATCGAGGAAGAGGGCGGGCCGGCGACGCTGCGCGGGCACTTCGACCTGGCTGCGGTCATACGATTCCGGCACGCCGATGTCGAGGAAGTATCCCTCGAAGGCGCGCGCGCGCAGCTTGCCCGCCGCCGCCAGCCGGGGCAGCACGTCCTCTTCGATCGAGAAGCGCTCGCCCAGCCCGCGCACATGATCGCGTGACAGGCAGTAGGCGCCGCCGTTGACGTAGAACGGCGCGGCAAGCGCCTGTCCGCGCGGCACGACCGCCCTCACCTGCCCGTCGGCTTCGAAGTCGATGGTCTCGTAGCGGTCCGCCATTGGTACCGCGCGCACCGCCAGCGATGCATTTTCCGGCCCCTCGCCCACGAAATCGGCGCTGCACAGCGCGTTCCAGTTGCAGTCGAACCAAGTATCCCCGTTCAGCAGCAGGAACCGCTCATCCAGCACCGGCAGCGCATTGGCGACGGCGCCCCCGGTGCCCAGCGGCTCGGGCTCCACCACCACGTCAATGGTGTGCCCCGGCGGCAGCGCGGCGCGCAGGGCATCGACGAAAGCGAACACCCGTTCGGACTTGTACCCCGCCAGCAGCAGCACCTTTCGGAAGCCCTGCCGCCACGCCTCACGAACGAGCAGCTCGATAAAAGGCGTGCCGCCCACCGGCAGTAGCGGCTTGGGCGTCTCCCGGGTCAGGCTGCCCAGGCGGGTGCCCAACCCGCCCAGCAGGATCGCGCATTGATCGACCATCAGCGGTGCTCCTCCGCGCCTGCCGTGGCCGACGTCATTCCGGAACCACCCAGGCTTCAACGCCTTCGAACGTCAGCCGCACGGCACTGGCGTTGCCGCCGGCATCGTTCAGCGCCTCGATCAGATGATGGCGCAGCGAGGGGTCGGCCAGCAGCATGATGAAGCCGCCGCCGCCCGCACCCGAGACCTTGCCGCCCCACGCGCCATTGCGCAGCGCCACGTCCAGCAGGCCGTCGATGGTGCCGTTGGAGATGGTGGTGGCGGTGTTCTTCTTGGCCAGCCATGCCTGCTGCAGCACATCGGCCGTCTGCCGGATCTTGCCGCCCAGCAGCATGGTCTTCATGCGGGTGGCATGTTCCTTGATCTCGTGCATCGAAACGATGGTTTTGTCGTCCATCTGCTTGAGGCCGGAGATCTGGTCCTCGATGATCCGCGCGGATTCGCGCGACTGGCCGCTGAAGCAGATCACAAGCGAGGATTCGAATTCGTTCAGGTATTCGCGATGCAGGCGCAGCGGATTGACGATGACGCCAATGCCGCCCTTCAGGAATTCTATGAAGTTGAACCCGCCGAACGCCGCCGCATACTGGTCCTGCTTGCCGCCGAGCAGGCCCAACTGGACGCGCTCGATGTCATAGGCCATCTCGGCGATGTCGTAAGGGCCGAGCGGCAGCTTGAGCGCGAGCGCGAACGCCTCGATCAAAGCCACGGTCAGCGCCGAGGATGCGCCGAGGCCAGATCCCGCCGGGACGTCGATCGTGGTGGAGATGGTCAGCGGCATCGCCTTGCCGTCGTTGTACCGCTCCATCATCAGCTTATAAGTTGCGCGGTGCAGTACCAGCCCTTCGCGGATGCTGAAATCGAGCGTCGCGGGCAACTCGTCCTCGCTGCCGAGATCGTCGGCGCGGAAAACGATGCGCCCGTCGTCGCGGCTCGCCAGGTGGGCATAGGCATAGCGATCGATGGTGGCATTGAGCACTACGCCGCCGAAGTCGTCGCAATAGGGCAGCAGGTCGGTGCCACCCCCACCCAACCCCAGACGCAACGGCGAGCGCGCGCGCACGTTTCGGTGAATCAGCCGTTCGAACATTTCATCTTCTCGTTTCGATCCAGGGAAAAATCAGAGCGGAACGCCCGCCATCTGTAGCAGCTTGCGCACCGGCCATCGCCGCATTGCACGCTGACGCGACACCAGCCCGTCCAGCCCGATAAGGTTTGCATCGGCGCCCCGGCCTTCTGCGCTGACGCTCAGGCTATAGATGATCGCCGCCTTGCTGCGCCCGGCACCAAGCGCCTTCAGGTAAGTCTGCACCCCGCCTTCGTCGGCTTCGCGCAGCAGCAGCTTGCGATAGGCCATGCGCACGAAATCGTCGCCGTCGAGGGCCGACAGCTGATCCACGGTCAGGATATCGCCTTCGGAACGCGGTGCGTGGGCGAAGGCTTGCGCGACCGACTGCGGCGCATGCTGCCCGTTCGGCGCCGCCTGCGGAGCGGGTCGGCTCCAAGCCTGACGGCGCTTTTCGGGTGCCGCGGCATCCAACGCATGTGCCAGCGTATCGAGCTGTCCGAACCGGGTGACGAGGCCCGCGTGGTCCTTTGCGAAATGCTCCAGTTCGGGCACGATATCGCTCACCTGCCCAGCCCGCAGCGCAGCGATGCGCACGGCGTCGACGATGTCCGCCAAGCCGAGGCCCTGCGCCGCCGCCGCGACCAGGGCGGCAGTCTCACGCGGCTCCGGATCACGGCCGAACCCAGCGACGAAAGCAGCTTCGGGCGAAGAATCGGCTCCCCCCTGCCGGGCAATGCACGTGTCCAGCTGCAGTGAGCCCGCCAGACGTTTGGCAGCCCAGCCCACGAAGGCGGGCGACAGCACGATTTCACCGCGCAAGGTCGCGTAAAGCACGAGGCGGGCGGCCATTAGGTCCGCATTCGCAGCCTTTGCAGAACCCGAAGCGAAGTCCGCCAGACGCAGCTCCGCCGGTGTTGCCTCGCGACCGAGGAATGCCGCGACCCCGACCGCAAGACTTGCGGCCGAAAGCCCCGCCACGGCGCTGACCTTGCCCGCTACCGTGCGCTCGCCCGCCGGTTCCCGCCGTGCCAGCCCGGAACGCAGCGCCACCATATGGATCAATTCGAGATGGGCCTGGGGATCCTTCACGCGGCGCAACGCCGCCTCGGAAAGCAGCAGCCGCAGCAGCACGCGTTCCCGCCCATTCCGCCCACCGAGCAGCGCCTGAAGCTGGGCCTTCCCCGCGCGCGAGGGCACCTGCCCGGTCAGGTCAAGGCTGGCGATATCGAGGAACTCGCTGTCGTCTTCGACCAGCAATGCCCGGTCCACCGCTGCTTCGGAAACGAGTTGCTCGATCACGCGCAGCTTCCATCCGATTGTAGGCAGCGAGATCTTTTCGGCATACCCTGCGGGCAGCCTGTGGCGGAGGCCCGCTTCCAAACGCGAGCGATATTCCTCGCTCTGCACCGCGCCCCGCAAGTGTGCCGTGCGCAGCGTCCCGCGCTCGTCGAGGGGCATGTGCGCGTCCAACTCGCCGGTCCCGGGATTGCGGAACAGCAGGTCGCTGTAGATGGCTTCGTGGAAGGCAGGATAAGGCTCGATCTGCATGATCCGGCGGAACCGGGACCGCCATTCCTTCGCGAAGCTGGGCGGGATGTACGCTGTCGTCTCCAGATTGCCGCTCAGCGCATCGTTAACGAGGCGCGCCGGCAGGGCATCGGGAAACGCCGCCATGAGGTTCAGGGCGACTTCGGTGTTCGACCAGTTGGCCCGCTCGGCCCGGACGATCCACCGTGTCAGCTCATCCTGATGGATTGCAGGCAGCGCCGCCGAAACGAGATGCTCCACAAGCTCTTCCCGGTCGAACTGCCCCATCAGCGACAGCGATGCGAGAATGGCAAGGCGGGCGCGATAGCTGGTGTCGGTTTCCGATCGCGCGGGCGCGCCCACCTTTTCGGTGACGAGCGCTGCGATACCGTCCACGAAAGACTGCCA
Source organism: Novosphingobium sp. 11B (assembly GCF_054589055.1). NCBI lineage: Bacteria > Pseudomonadati > Pseudomonadota > Alphaproteobacteria > Sphingomonadales > Sphingomonadaceae > Novosphingobium > Novosphingobium sp. 11B. The sequence continues at coordinate 45,439 of NZ_BAAILP010000006.1, forward strand.
GGTCGGCAGCGCCAGCGTCTCGATCTCCGCCTGGAGAGCCAGTACGGCGCTGTCGTCCAGCAAGCGGCGCACCGCGTCCTCCAACGCCTGGCCATCCTGAGCCTCGACGCGCAGTTGGCCGTTGGGCTCAAGGTCGAGGATGCTGGGCAGGTCGGCCGTGACGATGCACGGCACGCCCAGCGCCAGGCTTTCAACCGGCGGAGAACCGAACCCCTCGGCCACCGACATGTATATCGATGCCCGGCAATGCATCATGAGATCGCGCAGTTCGTCGTCCGAGGGGCTGTCCACCCAGCGCAGCCACGAATATCGCTCGAAGGCCGCCTCCAACTCGGCCTTGTCAGCCGGCTCCAGCCACCCCATCCGACCCGCGAAACACAGGCGCGCAACATGACCCTCCGCCTGCAACCGCTCGAACGCCCGCAGGATGTGCAGCGACTGCTTGCGTGGCTCCAGCGTGCCGACGACCAGGAATTCCGCAGACGCCGGCGCGGTCTTGCGATACGTGCGCCCAAGACCGTCGGCACCCGGCGCGATCACCCGGTATGTACGCCTGTCACCACGATTGATGCGATTGACGAAGACATCTCGCGTCGTCGTCGAGGTGAAGATGTTGTGGGTATACTTGCGCCGGTTCCCCAGCGACAGGCTGACATTGTCAGCCACACGCCAGTCGGTGGAGAAGAACTCCGAATGGGTCCACGACAGGAAATCGTGGCACAAGTTGAAAATCTTCTCCGGCCGCGTCGCCGCCGCAAAGCTGAAAAATTCGAGGTTCAGCGACTCTTCCAGCGAGATGACCGCCCGGCAGCATTCCAGCGCCTGCTCGACGGAAATCTCGCAGATGATGCGATTGCGGGCGGACAGTAGCCCGATCCGACCCGGACTTGGATCGATGCCGAGATCCTCGAACTCGCCCGAAAGGGCGCGCAACACATCGTCGTTGTCCTCGAACAGTTGCCGCACGTTTTCAAAGAAGTCGGGATCAAGGATCCCGATCCGGTCCATGCCCAGTTCCACGAAAGCGATGGTGTCGTCGATGTATGGCCAGCGCGTGCTAAATTCGTAGCATACGCGCTGGATGCCCGTGCGCATCGGATTGGACACAAGATTATTGAAGTTAATCAGGAACTTGTCACGGATCAACGCCTGCGCGAGGCTTGCGGAAGCCTTGTCGGTCATCGTTAGCCCCGCTTGCCGAACAGCATCGACAGCAGATTGCGGGCATAGCGGCCGAAATCGTGCTTTACGGTGAAATCCTCCCAGCCGGGTCCGGGCCGGTCCTCATAGCTTTTCGCGGCGATCATCTCGGCCAGCTGTTCGGCATAGATCGTGGGAGAGGCCTTGTCGTTGACGCGCCGGACCAGCGGCGGCGCCTCGATCGACCGCGCGAGGTTCTCCGACGCGACGCCGTGCATGCCCGCCGACACCGCATCGAGCAGCGCACCTGACACCTGCCCGAACGGGATTTGCCGGATTTGCAGGACGATATCGACCGCTTTCAGGTGCTGGATATAGTCGGCTTCGGACACCGGGCCCTTGATGACGACATGATCCTGCAACCCATACTGCTCGATCCTTTCGCGCAGCTCGTTGCCGAGCGACTTGTCGACCGGGCCGACGAACAGGAACTGGAAGTCGATGCCCCAGTCCAGCAATTCCTTCATCACGAACAGGCACTGCTTCGCGCCCTTCATCATGTGCACTTCGCCGAAGGATGCGATGCACGGCCGCAATGCCGCGATGCCCAGTGCCAGCTTGGCCTGCAGGCGAGCTTCCGGGGTAAGTTCTGATCGCTCGAATGGATAGGGCATGGCTACCGGAAAATAATTCGCATCGATCCCGTAGAGGTCGTGAAGCACCGCTGCCGAGGTCGGGCTGTGGACGATCGTGGGGTTTGCATGCCGCACGATCTCGCGCAGGAAGGGGCGACCGTACTCGGCCAGCCTGCCGATGACCTTCCCGGGATCGGATGCATCGATCGGCGCGCCATGTTCCTGCGAAAGAAGCATGCCGAGCCGCTTGCGTCCATAACGGTGGTTGAGAAAGTCGACCATGTGAGCGTCATGGAGGATCAGTGTTCCACCATGTTCGCACATCATGTCGAAGATCTTCAGGTACATCGGATGATTGCCGAGGACGTAGACGATCGCATCATACCGGTCCGCCTCGAAAGTGGCGTCCAGTCGGTATACCGCGTTCATGCGGGCACGATGCGAGGGCAGCATGTCGCCGTCGGTCCAGATGTCGAGCTGCGCAATTTCCGTTAGTGCCAACGCAAGATCGAGCGAGGAGTGCGGTGGGCCGCCTTTCTGCGGGAAGATTGGCGTGACCAGTGCAATCCTGGGTCTCTCGGGCACGCTGACTGACGGATCCGATGACGCTGCTATCAGCATCTGATCCCAAAATGCGGCATAGTCCGACCCAGACGATAGCTCCGCCGCCGCGGTCGGCAAAGCTGCCAGCTCAGCCAGATCGCGGACCTGAAGGGTATCCCCCACGGCCACGCAGCGGCCGCCGAGCCCCAGCACTTCGGGCATCGATAACGTCTGCGATCTGCCGACAGCGGGAACCAGCACCGCAAGTGACCGAGCTGCAATCCGCCCTAGCAAGGCTGGACCGGGACGCAGCACGGAAACTTCGGGCGCATCTACGGCAGCACTTTCGCTGCAGACCAGAATGCGTGCAGGGTTACGTCTCGTCAGCCCCAGCACCCCGCGCATGATGTCCTTGTTCATCGCCAACGCGCCATCGACCATCAGGACAGGCTGACCACCGGCAAAAAGCACCTCTAGTATGGCCTCGTCCAACCCGTTGCAGGGTGCAAGCAGGCTTGCATCTATAGCAACAGGAACGGCCACCGTTGCCATGAGGCCATCCCCTGCAGCAGAATCGCCCGCAGCCGGACGCATGCGCAGTTCTAGCAGTTGCTTGACACCCACCCCGTCGCCCTGCGGGGCAACGCCTTGATCGGTAACGGCCAGCACTCGTACCATACTGTGGATCGTAGGCTGCACCAATTCGCGCAGGCTAACGTCGGTGACAGTTCCCGCCGGCTCGACGACAAGTACCGTTTCACGACGAAACGGCAAGGAGCGGACAATGTCGAGACCTAAATGCGCGACTGCCAAGGGGATCGGTCGCTCAGCATCCGCATACAGTTCCACGGTACGCTCAGCCAATACAGAAGCTGGAATATTGCTAATAATGGCTGTCAAAATTCGCTCAAGCGGGCCATATTTCGCAGTATGTTTTTGTAGCTGACGTATATCGAAAATAATACGATCAGTCATTTTGCAAAACCCACAGCAATTCCATCAGCTTCACTTTTACATTCACCTATTACATAATTGTAATATAGAAATTCTTTAAATACGACACACTGCAAAACACAAATCGCTTCACCGCATTGAGAATGCCGATTTAGCAGCACTATGCTTGATCGCTTGCCACACAATTTCAACCTCAACAACTGACTTTTCACCAAAGATTCCGGCTGGGCGAGCTTATGATACGACTGAAAGGTACACGTGGATGCGCCTGTTTACCGCTGGCGTTGATGGTGCGTCGATGATTCAATCGCTGCGGGCAATGCAGAGGTCGGCGTGAAACTGTCTAGGCCGTTTGCTATCGGAGATCACCTAAAGCGCCTGTCGGAGACGGGCAAAAGGCAGGCGACCTGCTATCCCCGATGACTCGGGAATTCAGTAAATAATTGATATATAACCATTTTCATGATGGCGTCAGATCGTAACCCGCTCCAGATTGAATAGATGATCGGTCATGGCCAATTACCTGCCAACGGCGGCATCGAGAGGCGGCGTCCCTGCGACGGGCCGTTGAGCCGGTGCGTGCCGACAGCGTAAGTAGCCCCCCCCTTCCCAAACCCGACAGCGAAGATGGAAGCTTCTCCGCCAACACCCCGAATTAACGACACGCCTCGCGCAGGAGAACGGCATCGTCGCATCCTGACGGCTTACCGCCCCTTCCCCGTTGGGCGCCCTTCAGGCATTACGGACAGCGGCTTCCCGGTCGATCGCCTTCCTGATGTCCTTTACAAAGCGCGAATGGCGCACCGCGCCGAGAAACGCGTTCTGGATCAGATTGCCCCAGAAACGGCACGGGCGCTTGATCTGGATGAGCAGGATGTAGCGATCGTCCTCGCTCTCGTTCCAGACTTCATGGTTGAACATGTCGTCGAACAGGAACGACCGGCCATCCTCCCAGTGCATGACGTGGAGGGTCTCCCCCTCCTCGATATGCATGCGGCACTTCTGCGCCTCACGCGGAGCCTTGAGCGCGAGGTGGTAGGTCAGCATGCCCTTGGTCATGCCCCAGTGGCGCGGGATATGCCCGCCCGCTTCCATCACCGAGAAATTGGCGGTGACGAGGCCCGGCACTTTCTCGATCAGCGCCGCCGTCACCGGTGCGCGGGCGGCATTGGCCGGCATGCGGTAGCCGTAGCCCTTAAGGAAGAACGCCCGCCACCGCCGGTCGGCGGCGATGCGGCCGTGGTCGAAGGAAATGTCGCCGAGCGAGGGAATATCCTCGGCCCGGATGCGTGTCGCCTCGTCGCGGATCGCCTGCCAGTTGCGCTCCAGTTCGGCGATCCACGGGAAGAATGCCTTGTCCTGCACTGCAGCGTCGGGGATCAGCGAATTGCGCATGATCACCGCGTCGATCTTCGGGCGCAGTTCCTTGCCGATCTGGAAAAGCGACTTGCCCAGGAAGGGCACTTTCCAGCCCCGCGAATTGAGGGTCTGCTGCCACTTGGTCACGCGCAGCGTCCTAGGCTTCCCGCTTGAGCGAGCGAATCCGCGATCCAAAGATCCGGTCCCAGAACAGCGCGGAGATGGCGAAGTTGCCGTCCTCGCCCACGTAGTGGTGGCGCATGTGGTGGCGCTTGAACATACGGCCGATGCGGCCGCGCATCTGCCACTGGTGGCAGGCGAAATGCACCGCGTCGTACAGCACGTAGCCGGTCATGAACCCCAGCAGCAGCCAGGTTCCCTTCGCCCCCATCAGCGCGAGGCAGGCCAGCCAGATGAGCGAGCCCACCGACACGCTCACCGGCAGGGGCATCAGGCCGCGCAGGGGATCGTTGGGGCTGGCGTGGTGGTTGCCGTGGATCAGGTAGACGAACCAGCGCACCATCGGCACGTCGGATTCCCAGTGGAACAGCCAGCGATGCATCGCGTATTCGAACAGCGTCCACACGAACAGGCCCGCCGCGATCAATCCTGCGGTAGCTAACGGCTCAGGGCCATGGCGCCCGGCACCCTGCCACCCGACCAGCGCGATCAGCGGCAGCATCACCGACCAGCTCAACACGAAGGTTCGCGGCGAGATGAGCGTAAGACTTTCCAGGCGTTCACTTTTGAACAGCCGGATGCGTGACGGACTGGAAACCGGAGTTAGCATTGGCTCCGATGCTGGACAGTAGGAGGGTTTAGCTGTCAAGTCGAAACGCCTCCAGACGCGGTGAACATATGGCAAGAATTGGACGAGTATCGCGCATGGCGCTCCAGCAATGACGGAGGCGTTGGCCAATAGCCTTGGCGGCGAATCGATTCGCATCCTCGTCACCGGGGCATCGGGCGGTCTGGGCGGCGCGGTGGCGCGGTTTTACGCTGCGCCCGGCGCGCGATTGAGCCTCTGGGGGCGGGACCCGGCGCGCCTCGAAACGATCGCAAAGACCTGTCGGGCGGCAGGAGCGCAAGTCCTGATCCGCAGTCTCGACATTGCCGACGTCCCGGCCGCTCTCGCCGCATTGCGAGAGGAGGACGCCGCAGATGCCTTCGATATGGTGCTTTTCTGTTCGGGCCGGGGTGACGTCCGCGCAGCGGATGCCCGCATCGAGGATGCCGCGATGGTTGCGCATCTGGGCATCGTCAACTTCACCGCCCCCGCCGCCATGGCGGCCGCGATCGCCGAACGAATGACGGCGCGAGGACATGGCCGCATCGTCCTCGTCGGCAGCGCGGCGGCATTTCACGCCCTGCCGTTCGCGGCGGCCTATTCGGGCACCAAGGCGGGCCTCGCGCGGTTCGCCGACGCGCTGCGGCTTGCCGCAAGGCCGTATGGGGTCAGCGTCACGCTCGTCTCGCCGGGGTTCATCGACACGGCGGCAGGCCGCAAGGTGCCTGGCCCCAAGCCGATGCTGATGGCACCCGACGCGGTCGCGGCCAGGATCGCGCGCGCAGCCGCTGCGGGCAAGGCGCACCTCGTGCTGCCCTGGCCCTTCACCGTGCTGCACTGGTTCGACCGCCTGCTCCCGCGTCCCCTGCGAGACCGGGTGCTGGCCGGGCTCACGCCTCCCGGGAGGGGCTGACTTCCGGCGAGGCTACAGGTCCCAGCACGGTATCGAGCACTGCATGGTGCAGCTGTGCCGGAGAGAGGTCGATGCGGCGGTTGTCGCCGGGCATGACCTGGCCCTGAGCGTCCATGCGGACCATGACGTAGGGGGTATGCCGCGGTCCGCCCGGCACCGACGCGCCCGGAATGCTCGGCCGGTGATCGCCGAAGAACACCAGCAGCGCAGGACGGCCAAGCGCGGCGAGGCCGGCGGTCAGCGCTTCCAGCATGGCATCGCCGCAGCGCACCAGCCGCATGTAGCCCGCGACCAGATCGGGGCTGCCGCCGCCACGGGCGTCGGGCGCCCAGGGGCCGTGATTCTCGATCGTGACCGCATAGATGAGGCTCGGCTGCGTGGCGGCCTTCGCCCGGGCCAGGATAACCTCGGTCATCGCCGCGTCGGTGACGTAGCGCCCCTCACCCGGCCCCGGAGGCGCGAAATGATCCTCGCCCACCAGTTCGGCAAAACCCCCCGCCGGCATGATCGCGTCGCGCCCGTAGAAGCGCATGTCGTGCGGGTGGACGAACAGCGCCCGCCACCCCGGCAGGCGCGAGGGCAACGCGTATGTCCCCTCCGCGCTCGCGGTCAGGAACGGGTCGTAGAGCCGGAAGCCCAGCGCCGCCTCGTCCCGCCCGAACAGCACGCCGTATTCGGTCCGCATGGTGTAGGCGCCGAAACCGCTGACGTTGAGGTTCCCCCACTGCATAGCGTGAGCCCGCGCTGCCCGCAGCCCGGGCAGCACCAGCGCCGGATCGCCGAACAGCTCGGTGGGATCGGCGAAGCTCTCGCACTGGATGACGACGACAAGTTCGGCCGCATCGGTCGGAGACCGACGATGCGGCTGCGGACACGGCGCCGGGTCGGGCTGCGCCCGCCAGCGCCGCCAGTAAAGTAGCACGGCGGGCAGCAAACCGAGGCGCCCAGTGTCCGCTTCGACCTCGGGCACTCTCGCCACGGTGCTGCGCGGCGAACGCGGCAGCGAAAGCGCGAGGGCGGCCAGCGCCGCCGCCAGCAGCAGCAGCCCCGTGAGATGCGCCTCCGGATCGGCGCGAGAGAGCCAGCCGACCACACCCAGCAGCACCGCCGCCACCAGCGCCGCCGCCACCCGCTGCCACAGGCGCACAGCCGAAAGATAAAACTGTGGATGGCGGAACACCGCACCCACCAGCGCAAGATCGGAAAACAGCAGCGGCTCGCCCAGCATCGCGTGCTTGGCATTGGAGGCGAGAACCAGCAGCGCCTGGACCGCGAGCGCCAGCGCCATGGCCACCACGGCGTTCCCGCAGAGCATCAGGAACAGCCCGTGGAGCGCGCCCGCCATGCAGGCGAGCAGCCACAGCCCCCGCACGCGCCTGATCCCGCGCGGCCGCACGAGCCCGTCGAGCACGGCCGATCCGGCCCAGGTGCCGAGCAGCGTGAGGGCGAATGTCGCGATACCTGTCGTCACCGTCCTGCCGTGTCGTGAGGCCTGCGGGCGAAGCGGCCTGCGGGCGGAGAAAGGCGTGATAGCGGCCCGGCCCTGACGAGGAAAGGCCCTCACCTTCACGATGTTCCCCGTGATGTTCCAAGGGCGCGCGCATACGTCTCCGTCTACATCAGCGACGGCCCGGGCAGGCTTGCCGCCGAACGCCGGGCGCATTAACGCCTTGGCCAAACGCGGCAAAGGAGGCTGAGCCGGACAAGCCAAGCCGCGCACATGACCCATTCCTCGGAGCTTTTTTTCCCGGATGCCGCACCTTTCCCCTCCTCCGGTTACCGCGTCCGGTTCCCGCACGGTACTCCTGCTGCAAGGCCTGATGGGGCCCTTGTTCCGCCGCCTGGGACAGGAACTGATGCGCGCCGGCCATACCGTCCACAAGGTCAACTTCAACGGTGGCGACCGGGCGTTCTGGCGGCTGCCGGGCGGTATCGAGTATCGCGGCACGCTGGAGGAATGGCCCGCCTTCTTCGCGCGGCTGCTGCAAGACAAGGGGGTCACCGACGTCGTCCTGTTCGGCGACTGCCGCGACCATCACATGCCTGCGATCCGGATTGCCCGGGACCTGAGCGTCCCGGTCCACGTCTTCGAGGAAGGCTATATCCGGCCTGACTGGGTCACGCTGGAACTGGGCGGGGTCAACGGCCATTCGCAGCTGCCCCGCGACCCGGCCTGGTATCGCGAAACCGCGGCATCCCTGCCTCCGGTCCCGCCCCATGCGCAAGTCCCGTCCTCGTTCCGGCGCCGCGCGCTGGAAGGGCTCGCCTACAATGCCGCCGACGTGCTCACCCGCTGGCATTACCCGGGCTGGAGCAACCATCGCCCATGGCACCCCGTGGTCGAGGGCATGGGCTGGTGGCGCAAGCTGCGTCGCCGCAAGGAGCGCGAGGCTTCGTCCGCCGACCTGATGGAGAGGCTCGCGCATTCGGGCGCTCCTTACTACCTGTTCCCGCTGCAGCTTGATTCCGATGCGCAGATCCGCCTGCACTCGCCCTTCGCCGGGATCCTGCCCGCCATCCATCAGGTGATCGCCTCGTTCGCCGCCCATGCACCGAGCGACACGCGCCTGGTGGTCAAGGAGCACCCGCTCGACAACGGCGTGCGCGACTGGCGACAGGAGACGAGCGACCTCGCCAAGCGCTTCGGGGTGGAGGACCGCGTCGATTATCTCGCCACGGGCGATATCGTGCCGGTAACGCGCGGCGCGTGCGGGGTGGTTACGATCAACAGCACCAGCGGCACGTTCGCGCTGGCCGCCGGAGTGCCGGTGGTGGTACTGGGCCATGCGGTCTACGACATTGCCCAGATCACCTGCCAGAGCGGCCTCGACGCCTTCTGGACCGATCCGGTTCCCCCTGACCCCGAGACTTTCGGCGCGTTCCGCCGCGTGCTGATCGAACGATGCCTGATCCCCGGCGGTTTCTTCTCCGAAGAAGCCTTGGACAAGGTCGTACGGCATGCCGTGGCAAGGCTCGAAGGGCATCCGATCGCGCCGGAATAGTTCAGGAGCGGCTGCCATCGGTATCACTATCCGGAACCTTTCCGGACGATCTCGATGGCTTGCCGGACTCCTGGTGATTGCCCGCGTTTCCCTTCACGCCATTGTCCCACCGGATGGACAGCAGAGAAAGGGAACGATGAAAATCTGCCGCTATCGGCTACGGTGCGACGATCCCAACGGCGCCGAACCGATCCGCCTCGGCGTCGTGCGCGGGACGCGGGTTCATGACGTCAGTGCGATCACCGACGCACTGCCACCGCTTCGCTGGCCCTTCCCGCCCGGCGACCAGTTCATCGCGCATCTGGACACGCTGCGCCCGCAGATGGAGGCGCTTGCCGACAGCGTCGAGGGCCAGCCGCTTGACACAGTCCTGCTCAGGAACCCGGTCGCCAACCCCGGCAAGTTCGTCTGCGGGGCGGGCAACTTCGAAGAGGTCCTGGCCGCCGGCGGGCACCCGCGCCGCCTCGGCCTGCTGTTCAAGATGACCAGCGCGGCTGCCGGGCCTGCCGACGGGGTGACCCTGCGCTGGCCCGAGCGCACGACCTTCTACGAGATGGAAATCGCCATCGTCATCGGCAAGCAGGGCACCGAAATCCCCGCCGCCAAGGCGCTGGAGCATGTCGCGGGCTATTGCATCGGCCTCGACATGACGATGCAGGGCAGCGAGTTTCCCAGCTTCGGCAAGAGCTTCGACACATATGGCGTCATGGGGCCATGGCTCACCACCCGCGACGAGATCGCCGATCCCGATGCCCTCGACTTTCGCCTCACCGTCAATGGCGAGGACCGGCAGGTGGACAATACCCGCCGCCTCGTCCTTGGCATCGCCGACCTCGTCGAACATGCCGCCTCGGTGATGACCCTGCATCCGGGCGACGTGATCTTCTCCGGCACGCCGCCGCGCTCGGTCGGGCCGGTGGTGCCGGAAGACACCATGCACGCCTGGGCGGAAGGGCTCGGTGCGATGACCGTTGCGGTCACTGGCGGGCCGGGGCGCAGGACACCACTCGACGGAATGGTGCCCTGACGCCTCCCCGTCACGCCATCAGCGTCTCGATCTCGTCAATCGTCGCCTTGAAGTCCGCCACCAGCCCGCGATACGGATCGGGCGCGGTCATATCGAGCCCGGCCTTCTTCAGGATATCGACCGGATCGGCCGAACCGCCTGCGCGCAGCACGTCGAGGTAACGCTCGCGCTCCGCCTTGCCGCCGTTCAGGATCGAATGCGCGAACCACGTCCCCGCCGAGATCGAGGTGGCGTACTGGTAGACGTAGAACGTGCTGTAGAAGTGCGGGATATAGGCCCACTCGATCGCGTAGGGCGCGTCGATCACGAAGTTCGGGCCGTGATAGCGCGTCAGCAGGTCGAGATACACGCGCGTCAGACTCTCGCCCGACAGCCCCTCCCCGGCCTCCGCCATCTCGTGCATCTTCAGCTCGAACTCGGCGAACATAGCCTGCCGGAAGAAGGTGCCGCGCATCCCTTCCAGCCGCATGCCGAGGTAGTAGATCTTCTCTTCCTTCGTCTTCGCCTGCCCCAGCATGTACTCGGTCAGCAGCACCTCGTTGCAGGTGGAGGCGATCTCGGCGGTGAAGATCGGGTAGTCGGACAGCTCGTAGGGCTGCACCGAATCGGCCAGCAGCGAGTGCATCGCATGGCCCCATTCATGCGCGTAAGTGGACAGCCCCTCGTAGTTCTCGCCGAGGTTGAGCAGCAGGTATGGGTGCACACCGTAGGCCGAGCCGTTCATGTATGCGCCGGGGCGCTTGCCGGGACGCGGGAGCGGATCCATCCACTTCGCCGCCGTCGCCGCGCCGAGGCGCTTGACGTAGTCGGGGCCCAGCGGCTCGACGGCCTTCAGGGTGATGTTGCGCATGTCGGTCAGGGTGAACTTGCGCTCCATGCTGACCAACGGCGGGTAGATGTCGTAATAGTGCATGTCCGGCAGCTTCAGCATTTTGCGACGCAGCTCGAACGAGCGGTGAAGCTGCGGCAGACCGGCGTTCGTCTCGGCCACCAGCGTGCGGTAGACGCCCTCGGGCACCGCTCCGGGCGCCAGCGCCATGGCAAGGCAGCTCTTGTAGCTGCGGGCGCGGGCCTCGAACACGTCGCCCTTGAGCTTGGCCGCCATCGCCGCGCCCAGCGAGCTTTCGAACTTGCCCATCTGACCAAAGAAGCCGTCCATCACTGTCTTGCGGTCCGCGCGATTAGGGGCATCACGGGTCAGCGTGTAGCCCTGCGCGTCGAGCGTCGTCTTGCGCCCGTCCGACAGCGCCACCTCGGGCCAGGGAATGTCGGAGGAGAACAACTGCTCGCGGATCGTCTGCGGGCCGGAGAGCGGCGAGGACACCGCCGCCAGCAGCGCCTCGCCTTTCGCATCGAGCGTATGCTCGGCGTCGCGCAGGGTCTTGCGCAGGCCGAAGGCGAAGCGGTTGGCAAGCGCCCTGTCGGCGGCGATGAAGCTCTCGACCTTGTCCTTGCCCAGCTTGAGCGTTTCAGGCGCCGTCCACGCGGTCGCCTCGCCGAAGGCGGCGTAGAGGTCCATGACCTGCGCGTTGCGCTCCTGGTTGGCGGAAACGCGCACGTCCTCGTCCGCCTTCAGCGAGGCGTAGACATAGACGCGGGCGAAGGTCTTCGAGACCTCGGAGATATCCTCCAGCGCCTTGAGCATGGATGGCGCGTCGGTGCCGAAGCTGTCCTTGTAGGCCGCAAGGCGCGGCAGCGCGGCGGCGACTTGCTTGCGCGCGGCATCCCAGGCGTCGAGGCCGGGATAGAGGTCGGTAAGGTCCCACTGCGCGGCGGCTGCATCGGCGGCATGGGCCGTGCCCGCCAGCATCGAGGGCAGCGCCGAGGCGAGAGGAAGCGCGGCGGCAAGGCCGATAGCGCCGCGACGGTCGGTTTCGATCATGGATGTGTCCCTTGCATCCCTGCGCCCGGAAAAGCGCGTGGGGTCGATCGGCCGAAGGTATCGCCTTGGCGTATCGTTGCAAGAGAAACGCCGATGCCGATCGAACGGCATCGGCGGTTGGTCGAAGGGGCCGTATGACCACTTCTTCTTCCTCCGTCATCCCCGCGAAGGCAAGGACCCATCTGATGATCGTGCAACACGAAAATTCAGGAGATGGGTTCCCGCCTTCGCGGGAATGACTGGAAGAATATGGGGCACCGCACGAGAATGCGGCACCCTCCAGATCAGGCCAGCGCGGCCTTCAGCTCATCGGCGAGATCGGTGCGCTCCCAGGGGAACAGGTCGCCCTCGGGCTGGCGGCCGAAGTGGCCATAGGCCGCGGTCGGGCCGTAGATCGGCTTGTTGAGGCCGAGGCCGACGCGGATGCCGCGGGGGGTCAGTCCGCCCAGCTTCTCGGCCGAGACCTTGGCGATCGCGGCTTCCAGCACGGCGTCATCGACGCTGCCGGTGCCATGGGTATCGACGTAGAGCGAGAGCGGCGCGGACACGCCGATCGCGTAGGACACCTGGATGGTGCAGCGCGTGGCAAGACCCGCAGCGACCACGTTCTTCGCCAGATAGCGCGTCACGTAGGCGGCCGAGCGGTCCACCTTCGTCGGGTCCTTGCCCGAGAACGCACCGCCGCCGTGCGGCGAGGCACCGCCGTACGTGTCGACGATGATCTTGCGGCCGGTGAGGCCCGCGTCGCCGTCAGGGCCGCCGATCTCGAACGAACCGGTCGGGTTGATGTGGAAGACCGTCTTGTCGGTGACGAAGCCCTCGGGAAGCAGCTCGGTCACGACCGTCTTCACGTAGGACTTGAGTTCGGCTTCCTGTTCGCCCTTGTCGTAGCCCGGCGCATGCTGGGTCGAGACGACGACGGCGGTGGCCTCCACCGGCACGCCGTTCTCGAAGCGCAGGGTGACCTGGCTCTTGGCGTCCGGCTCAAGGAACGGCGCGGCGCCCGAGTGGCGGTCTTCGGCCAGCTTGTGCAGGATCTTGTGGCTGTAATCGAGCGTCGCCGGCATCAGGTCGGGCGTTTCGTCGCAGGCGAAACCGAACATGATGCCCTGGTCGCCCGCGCCTTCATCCTTGTTGCCCGCCGCGTCGACGCCCTGCGCGATGTGCGCGGACTGGGCATGCAGGCGGTTGATGAACTCGAAGGTTTCCCAGTGGAAACCGTCCTGCGCATAGCCGATCTTCTTGACGACGGCGCGCACGGTCTTCTCGATTTCCTCGAGCGCGCCTTCGGCCCACTCACCGTTCTCGAAGATACCCTTGCAGCGGATTTCGCCGGCAAGGACGACGAGTTGGGTGGTCGTCAACGTCTCGCACGCGACGCGCGCTTCGGGATCCTTCGACAGGAACAGATCGACGATGGCGTCGGAAATCTGGTCGGAAACCTTGTCCGGATGGCCTTCGGAAACGCTCTCGGACGTGAAGACGTAGTTGCTGCGCATGTGATCCCTTGGGATATAAAGGAAGCTTTATGTGAGTGCGCGGTCTAGACCCGACGGCGCCCGAGTGCAACCACGCAAAGCGCAACCGCCATCAGCAGTGCGGCAAGCGCGAGCGGAAGAACGTTGCCCAGCCGGGCAAAGAGCGTCGGCTCATGGGCCTGCGGGATCAGCCCGTCGAGACGACCCGCCTGGTGGCGCGGCACAAAGGCTCGCACGATCCCGTCGGCATCGATCACCGCACTGATTCCCGTAGTGGTCGAGCGCAGCACCGGCAGCCCCTCCTCGATCGCGCGCAGCCTCGCCTGCGCGAGATGCTGGGGCGGTCCCCAGGCGCCGAACCAGCCGTCGTTCGAGGGGTTGAAGATGTAGTCGGGCCGGTTGGCAGGATCGACGACCTCGCCGCTGAAGACGATCTCGTAGCAGATCTGGATTCCGGCCTTGCCATAGGCGCCGAAGTCGACGGTGCGCGGCCCCGGTCCCGGCAGGAAGTCGAGTTGCCCCGCGACCAGACGGCTGAGCCCGATCGGCCCGAGCAGAGAGCGCATCGGCAGATACTCGCCAAAAGGCACGAGGTGGGCCTTGGAATAACCTGCCAGGATCGCCCCGTTTCCATCGATCGCGGTCACCGAATTGCGCGCCGCCTTCTCCTCCTCGCCCTCCATGACGAGATCGACGGCGCCGGTCATCAGCAGTCCGTAAGGCCCGACGACACGGCCGAGGCGGCGTCGGGCGATCTCCGGATCACCGGCATACGTATAGATGCGGTAGAGATAGCTCGGATAGCCGTCGCGCAGGAAATCGCCGAGCCCGGATTCGGGCCAGAACACCGCCCGCCGGTCCCCCGGCGCGCGCGGCAGCGACAGCAACGCGAGGCGCTGGAAATTGCGTTCGAAATAGCGCGGGTCGTCGATGAACTCCTGCCGGATGTCGGGCTGGACCAGCGTGTAGCGCACAGGGCCGGGCTGCGGAGCCGGAGGGGGCGCATGCATGGCGAAACCAAGCCCGCCCGCCAGCACCGCGACGGCGGTGGGCGCAAGCACCTTGCCGGAGGGCAGCCGGGCCATGATGCCGGGTACGCCGGACAGCAGCACCAGCACGCCTGAGAGGCCATACGTCCCGATCCACGGCGCCAGAATACCGAGCCCCCGGCTCTCGAACCCGCCCAGCAGCGCGATACCCAGCGGGTTCCAAGCAAAGCCGGTGAACAGCCACGCGCGGATCCACTCCGTCACGATCCAGGTTGCGGCGAAAGCGATAGCGAACGCGGCGAAACCGCGCGAACCTTCGCGGCGGTCAGGCCGTGCCACCAGCCAGCCAGCCAGCACCGCCACCGCCGGGAAAAGGGCGAGGTAGAGCGCCAGCAGTACCACGGCGATCATCCCCAGCCATGCGGGCATGTTCGCCTGATAAGTGAAGGCGGTCGCGATCCAGTTGTTGCCGAGGGAGAAGTGGCCGAGCCCGAAGCACCAGCCGAGCAGGAAGACCTGCCGCCCCGTCCTTGCCCGAACCACCAGTTCGAGCAGCCAGGCGACGGCGATCAGGGTCAGCGGCCAGAGCGCAAGGGGCTGGAAGCCGCAGGCCGCGAGAACGCCGGCGGCCATGGCCGCCAGCGCGCGCCCACCCGGCCGCGGGGGCACGGCCAGGGCAAGGGTTCTGAGGAAGGGCGAAGCGTACCGGTCGGACTGCATCGCCATGGGCTTGTAAGCCCGGCCCGGCGCGACGCAAGGGACCAGTTACGGTCCCGTGCACGCGCGCCGGGAAGGAGGGTCAGCCCTCGACGGCCTCGGGAGCGGCCTCGTCACCCGCGGCAGCCTTGCGGGTGCGGCGGCGGCGCGGCTTTTCCTCGGCGGCAGGCTCGGCCTCGGGAGCCGGAGTAACGGCTTCGGCGGCAGGCTTGGGCGTGCGCTTGCGGGCCGGCTTGGCCGAGATCGCGGGCGGAAGCATCGCGGCGTCGAAGCCGGCAGGCTCTTCCTGAGCGACGGGGGCCGGAGCCTGCTCCGCCTCGCCCCGGGGCTCTTCGCCTTCGTCCCGGCGCGGGCCGCGCGGCTTGCGCTGCTTCAGGCCGCGCGAGGCGCGATTGTCACGCACGAAGGGATTTTCGGGCGGCTCGTAAGGATTAGCCGACGCATCGCCAGCGTCCGCGACCGGCTCGGCCGCATCCTCGACGGCAGCGGCGGCGGGCTCCGGAGCACGCTGTTCATGCCGGGGCTCATACTGGCGCTGCTCGTACTGGCGCTGCTCGTACTGGCGCGGTTCACGCTCGGGGCGCGGAGCGCGTTCGACGGGAGCCGACGGCGCTTCGCCGTAGGGATCGTCGTACGAACCGTAATCGTCGCCGTAATCGTTCTGGCGATGATCGTCGCGGCGCGGCTGATTCGGCTGGCGAGCGTCTTCCTGGCGCTGCTTCTGGTCGGCGATGACACGAAAGTAGTGATCCGCGAACTGGAGGTAGTATTCCTCCGTCACGCGGTCGCCATTGAGGTGGGCGTCATGCGCCATCTTCCGATACTTTTCCAGAAGCTGCGGCGCATTGCCACGTGCCCTGCTGTCGATCCGGTTGGTCTGCTGGCCGCCCTGCTGGCGGTTGTTACCGCGGCCGCGCCGACGGTTGTTACCACGATTGTTGTTATTCAAGGGATGACTTTCCTCAAAACCCCGGGCTTTAAAACCCTGGCACGCTCCGGTCCCGATCAACCGGACTGCCGTACGTCACATGATCCCGACCGGCCCCCCGGCCGCCGCGATTTTCCCCATCTGCCCTGTCGGTTGCGTTGACGCCGCCGACCGCTTGCAAATGCTGGAGGCGAACCGGGTATGGGAAATCATCGTCCATCGGCCGGTTCGCAGTAATCATTAGGGATTGTAGAGGACGATTCCAAGCGGAAACTTACGCCCCAAGTACGTTTGTCCCCGAAAACGCGACGACCCGGTCGCGCCCGCCCAAATCGCGATGAACCCGGGACGACAGCCCGGCAGCCGCGCCGATCGCCGCCACGGCGTCGGCCTGTCGCCAGCCGATCTCGACCATCGCCACACCGCCTGGGGCCATGAGGCCGGGAAGCTGGGGCACGAGGACGCGGTAGTCGTCCAGCCCCTCCGGCCCCGAGAACAGCGCGCCCGCAGGCTCGAAGGCCCGGACCGAAGTGTCGAGTTCGGCCGCATTCTCGACGTAAGGCGGGTTGGTGAGGATCAGGTCGAAGCGGCCAAGATCGGCCGACCAACCGGGCTTCGTCCAGTCGGCCACCAGCAACCCGGCGGCCGGAGCATGGCGATCGGCATTCGTCTGCGCGACCGCCAGCGTCTCGGCCGAGCGGTCGATCGCGACGCCTTGCGCCTCCGGCCATACCGACAGCGCCGCCAGCAGCAGCGCGCCGGTCCCGGTGCCGAGATCGAGGATGCGGGCGGGCGGGCGCGCGGCCAAAGCCTCGCGGGCGGCCTCGATCAGTGTCTCGGTATCGCCGCGCGGGATCAGCGTCGCCGGGGTGACCGCGAGTTCGAGGCCGTAGAACTCGGCCGTGCCGGTGATGTAGGCGACGGGCTCATGCGCGGCACGCCGCTCGACCAGCGCGGCGAAGCCCTCGGGCGCCGGATCGCGCATGCGGCCGAGCAAAAGCTGCGAACGGGTGACGCCCAGCGCATGGGCCATCAGGACTTCGGCATCGAGGCGGGCAGTGTCGCTGGTTTCCGAAAGGCGTGAGGCCGCGTCGCGGATGGCTTCGACTACGGTAGTGCCGTCAACCATCCATCGCCGCCAGACGCTTGGCCTCGTCCTCGGCGATCAGTGCATCGACCAGTTCCGCCAGCCCCGGCCCTTCGAGCACTTCGGGCAGGCGGTGGAGCGTCAGGTTGATGCGATGATCGGTGACGCGCCCTTGCGGGAAGTTGTAGGTGCGAATGCGCTCCGAGCGGTCGCCGGAACCGACCATGGCCTTGCGCGCCTCTGCCTCGGCGCCCTGCGCCTCGTCGCGCATCTTTTCGTAGAGGCGCGCGCGCAGGACCTGCATCGCCTTGGCCTTGTTCTTGTGCTGGCTGCGCTCGTCCTGGCAGGTGACGACGATGCCCGACGGCAAGTGCGTGATGCGCACCGCCGAATCGGTGGTGTTGACGTGCTGCCCGCCCGCGCCCGAAGCGCGGTAGATGTCGATCTTGAGGTCCTTGTCCTCGATCGCCACGTCGACCTCGGTGGGTTCGGGCAGGACCGCGACGGTGGCCGCCGATGTGTGGATGCGCCCGCCCGATTCGGTCACCGGCACCCGCTGCACGCGGTGAACGCCGCTTTCGAACTTCAGCTTGGCGAAGACGCCCGAGCCGGTGACGTTGGCGACGACTTCCTTGAAGCCGCCGACATCGCTGGCATTGGCGCTGACCATCTCGACCCGCCAGCCCTGCTCGGCGGCGTATTTCTCGTACATGCGGTAGAGGTCGGCGGCGAACAGCGCGGCCTCGTCGCCGCCGGTGCCGGCGCGGATTTCCAGCATCGCCGGCCGCACGTCGGCGGCATCCCGAGGGAGCATGGCGATGGCGAGGCGGCGCTCGGCCTCGGGCAGCTCTGCCTTGAGGCGTGCGGCTTCCTCGGCTGCAAGGGCGCGCATCTCGGGGTCAGGGTCTTCGAGACCAAGCAGCGATTCGAGTTCGCCGCGCATCGAGACGACCTCGGCCGCGGCGCGCGCGACGGGTTCCAGCTCGGCATAATCGCGGCTTGCAGCGACGAAAGCCTCACCTTCGAGAGTGCCGGAAGCAAGGCGCGCCTCCAGTTCGGCCAGACGGCCGCCGAGCTGGGCGAGGCGAATGTCGGAGATCGCCATCAGCGTGCGCCTTCCGGGGCTTCGAGACGCTGCGCCTGCCCCTTCGACAAGCTCAGGGTGAGCGGAGTTAGCGTAAAACTCCAACCCCGCTCAGGCTGAGCCTGTCGAAGCCCTCCGCCAAGTTGTGGCCATGCTCCCATCACGGCTGGATGGTCACCAGCACCTGCTCCACGGCCAGCCGCGCCGGGGTGGTTTCACCCGCGCGCAAGTTGGCGGTGGGCACGCCGTCCTTGACCACGAACGAGACGATCGCCTTCGCGTTCGACTTCACCGCCTTGTCGAAGCGCTTGCGCGGGCTTCCCGTGGCGATGATCTCGGCATCGATTCCCTGGTGGCGCAGCGCGGTCAGCGTCTTGAGCGCGAAGTGCAGCGCCGCATCGTCCTCGACCGCGAGCATCGCCGTCAGCGGCGCTTCGGTGGTCTGGCCCGCATCGGCCACCAGCATCGCAAGGCGCTCGATCCCCGCTGCCCAGCCGACCGCCGGGGTCTCGGGACCGCCGAGCGCGGACATCAGGCCATCGTAGCGACCACCGCCCAGCACGGTCCCTTGCGCACCCAGCCGGTCGGTCACGAACTCGAAGGCGGTGTGACGGTAATAATCCAGCCCGCGCACCAGCGCCTCGGCGCGAGTCCAGGCGACGCCCGCCGCATCGAGGCCCGACGTCACCGCGCCGAAGAAGTCCTGCGCCTCGGCCGAGAGGAAGTCGTCGATCTTGGGCGCATCGGCGGTGAAGGGCTTGTCGCGCGGATCCTTGGAATCGAGGATGCGCAGCGGGTTGCGCTCGAGGCGATCCTGCGAATCCTCGGACAATGCTTGCCTATGGCCGCGGAAGTATTCGACCAGCGCCGCGCGCCAGGCCTCGCGGCTCTCGCCATCGCCCAGCGTGTTGAGCTGCAGCGTCACGCCATCGGCGATGCCCAGTTCCTTGAGCAGCTGGTCGGCCATGACGAGGAGTTCCACGTCGGCCATCGGCTCGGCCGCGCCGATCACTTCGGCGTCGATCTGGTGGAACTGGCGGTAGCGGCCCTTCTGCGGGCGCTCGTAGCGAAACAGCGGCCCGTGCGTCGCGACCTTGAGCGGCGCGAACTGCTTCCAGCCGTCGGTCAGGTAGGCGCGGGCGATGCCGGCGGTGAATTCGGGGCGCAGCGTCAGCGATTCGCCGCCGCGATCCTCGAACGAGTACATCTCCTTGGAGACCACATCGGTCGTCTCGCCCAGCGAGCGCGAGAACACGGCGGTCTTCTCGAACACCGGCATTTC
The DNA here is from genome assembly GCF_054589055.1 of Novosphingobium sp. 11B. Classification (NCBI taxonomy): domain Bacteria; kingdom Pseudomonadati; phylum Pseudomonadota; class Alphaproteobacteria; order Sphingomonadales; family Sphingomonadaceae; genus Novosphingobium; species Novosphingobium sp. 11B. Next base: position 65,246 of record NZ_BAAILP010000006.1, read on the forward strand.
CACGCGGCGGAAGCGGTAGAGCTTGCGCACGCGCTCGAAGGTCTCGACGACGTGGGCGAAAGCCTCGGCATCGGCGCCGAAGATGTCCTGGGTTCCGCGAATGGCCTGTGGTGTGGTGTTCATGACGCGCGCGTCTAGCCGCAATGGCGCACTTCGTGAAGTGGCCCCGCCATTTTGAGAGGCCAAAACGACGGCATCAATGGTTGCCAAATGCGGCAACAAGCGCAAAGACCTGCGCAATGAAGAATCTGCTCAAGGGCGCGACCCTCCTCACCTCCCTGCTGCTGTCGACTTCCGTTTTCGCGCAGGATGCCAACCGCTCCACCCCGATGGCCCCGCTGCTTCCGCCGGAAATGCCCGCCGCGAAGGACGTGCCTTATGCCGGCACCATCGGCCTGAACATCGACGCGAGTGACATTTCGCGCGGCGTCTACCGCGTCACCCAGACGATCCCGGTCGCACCCGGCGCGCGCGATCTGATCCTGCTGCAGGCGGGCTGGCTGCCCGGCAACCACTCGGAAACCGGACCTTACGGGCTGCTGGCCGACATCCACTTCTATGCGGACGGCCCCAACGGCACTCGGGAAATCGCCTGGGTGCGTGACACCGTCGCGGTCAACGCCTTCCACCTCGCGCTGCCCGAGGGGACGAAGGCCGTCACCGCGAAGTTCGTCCACACCTCGCCGCTGCAGACCAGCGAGGGGCGCATCACGATGACGCAGGAGATGCTCAACCTCCAGTGGGAGAAGATGAGCCTCTACCCGGCGGGCTACTACACGCGCGGCATCCCGTACAAGCCGACGGTCACCTTCCCCCGGGGCTGGCAAGTGTTCACCGCGCTCGACGGCTTCCAGCGGACCGGCGACACCGTCACCTGGAACACCATCGACTTCGAGCGCCTCGTCGATTCGCCGATCTTCGCCGGCATCCATTCGCAGCGCTGGGACCTGGGCCAGAACGTCTTCATGGACGTCGTCGCTGACGAGCCGGACCTCCTCGCGATCAAGCCCGAGAACCTGCAGACCTACCGCAACCTCGTAAAGGAGGCGACGACCACGTTCGGCTCGAAGCACTTCGATCATTACGACTTCCTGCTCGCCCTCACCGACCGCATGGGCGGCATCGGCCTCGAGCACCACCGCTCCAGCGAGAACCAGCAGGAACCCAAGTCGTGGACCGACTGGGCCGGGATGGACTGGGACCGCAACGTTATCGCGCATGAATTCGTGCACAGCTGGAACGGCAAGTTCCGCCGCGGCGCCGATGCCTGGACGCCGGACTACCAGCAGCCGATGCAGAACACGATGCTGTGGGTCTACGAGGGTCAGACCCAGTTCTGGGGCTATGTGCTGGCCGCCCGCTCGGGCGTGCAGTCGCGCGACATGGTCATGGCGATGTTCGCCACCGCTGCGGGCAAGTATGCCGAGGGCACTCCCGGCCGGTCGTGGCGCTCGGTCGAGGACACCGTCAACGCGCCGCAGCTGATGCGCCGCCGCCCGCTGCCCTACACCTCGCTCACCCGCTCGGAAGACTACTACGTCGAGGGCGCGCTGACTTGGCTCGAGGCCGACCAGATCATCCGCAAGGGTACGGGCGGCGCCAAGGGGCTCGACGATTTCGCCAGGGCCTTCTTCGGCGTGCGCGACGGCGACTGGGGCGAAGTGACCTACGACTTCGACGAAGTCGTCAAGGTGCTGAACGGCGTCTACCCCTACGACTGGGCCGCCTTCCTGCGCACGCGCCTCTACGACACCAACCAGCCCGCACCGCTGAACGGCGTGCAGATGGCCGGCTACAAGCTGGTGTGGAAGGACAAGCCCAACGCCTACGAAAAGGGCATCGCCGAGGAGCGCAAGACGCTCGACCTCACCTACTCGCTCGGCGTGACGCTGAACAAGGACGGCGACGTCACCGCGACCTTGTGGGACGGCCCGGCCTACAACGCGGGCATCGTCAATTCGACGAAGATCGTCGCCGTGGGCGGCCGCGCCTATTCCTCCGACGTGATGAAGGACGCGATCACCGCCGCCAAGACCGCCAAGGCGCCGATCAGCCTGCTGATCAAGCGCGGCGAGCGATATCAGACGGTGGCGATCGACTACCACGGCGGCCTGCGCCACCCCTGGCTGGAGAGCACCACACCGGGCAAAGTCAACGGCTTCGACAAGCTGCTGACCGCGCGCGCCAAGTAACGGGCATTTGGAAATCCGCTGAAGCGGATTTCGCGGCACCGGCCCTCTCCCCCACCCGACCACCCAACGATAGTACCCTATGGGTGGTCGGGTG
>NZ_BAAILP010000007.1:0-3626 GCF_054589055.1 Novosphingobium sp. 11B
GAAAATAAACCGCCTCAAGGCGATCAAGCGCCAGATGTTCGGGCGCGCTAAAATCGACCTGCTCAAGGCAAGGGTGATGGCGCCAGCATGATACGAAGTGCACGGAATTTGAGTCAGACCCAGTTTTGCGCGCCGGTTGACAGCCCAAAGTACGAAATCACAAAATATTCGTTTCAGAGACGGATCAAGAGGCGGCCACCTCGGCGCCGTACTCTTAATATCTCTGTCGTTGTGCGCCAAAGTACTGTACGGACCTGACATCAGGAGAAGGTGTAGCCCGTGTCTTCCCAGGTACAGCGTTCGAAGCGCGCGCCCCTGGGGTGAAGCAGACCTCAACGGGCACCACTCAATTCAGCGCGACTTGATCTATGTTGCGCACGCTTTCACGTTTCGGTGCAATCTTTCGCCGTCCACTAAAGGGACCAGGCGTTGTCAGTGTGCGGGTATCTGGCGATGACGTGGGCGCGATGTGCGACCCTATCGCGCCCATAGTCGTCGCGGCAGCCACATGGGTCGGGGGTATTATGCCGCTTTACACCATTTTGTCGGTTAACCCGGTGCAGGGTCCTATCGAGATTGACGCGATCGACCCGGTAGCTGCCTTGACCGCGATCGGAAATGAACGTTTTGGCGTCGTCGATCTTCTCGAGGATGGCCATTATGTGCTTTCTTGCGATGCGACACTGCAATCCGAATGGAAAATCTTCCGTCGTCGCTGGTCATGAAGTCAGATCAGCAACCTGATTTGCGACCTCACCGCCGGCACCATGCGCTGCAGTTGGCGCCCTCAATCGAGAATGCTCAAATGCCCACTGCCGATAGGTTGCGTCAAGTCGCGGAGGGTGAGGTCGCCAACACCAGCCTCATGCCCTTGCCGATATGCGCGTACGACCTGCGTACGACAGTTTGGCCGCAATCCAGCATAAACAGAATCAGGCGATCGTCACGGTTCTTACCGTGCCCCCGCGACCCATTGGCTTGACCACGACTTGATTGCCCATGCGGTCAAAACCTATGTAAACCCTTACCGCATCAATGCTGAGCCCCTTATCGCAAGGCTCTGGAGAAAGTATGGCAGGTCTGGCTCATAGGACGAAATCTGCGTCCCAGCGACATCGAAGCATAACTCAAGAATGGACTGAATCAGTGCGAGTCGTATTGCAGTCGATCACGCCTAAGGGCTGATTATGGTCGCAAAAATATCGTCAAAAATATTATTACCTATTGCATCTTATTGTATTTATTTATTTAGGCGTCGGTGAAGATAGTTTTCATCAAACCCGGCTATCTGAACGAGTTTTATCGGATCTATAATATTCAGGCTGCCGCGATTTAGCTCCATCGCCCCACGCAGCCGCAATTCCTTCAGCACCCGGTTAATATGGACAGCCGTCATTCCGAGCGCGTCCGCAAGTATCAGCTGGGATAGGGGAAATGCAAAACTGTCATCGTCAGCCAAGCCGATACTCCTTGCGCGGACATAGAGTTCGCACATCAGGTGCGCCACGCGCTCGATGCTGCTGCGGCGACCCATGCTGACGATCCAGGCCCGCATTGTCGCCTCGTCGATGAGCTGTGCAGCGTACATGGCCCGCGCGATGTTCGGATAATCATCCAGCATTTCCTGCATTTCGGATCGCGAGATGGTGGCTATCAGCGCTGGCGAAATTGCCTGGATGCTGTGGTCCATTTCCGCCAGAATATTCACGTGAAGATCGCATGAGTCGCCAGGCATCAGGAATGCCATCACCTGCCGCGTCCCACTGGGCAGAATCTTGTAGCGGCAAGCCCAGCCTTCAAGCAATACGAACACCGGTCCGGGCTTGTCACCTTCGCGGATTACATCTTGCCGAGCGGCATATCTCCGGCTTCGCGCCGTGACCGCTTCCAACATGGCAACATCATCGGGCGCCAGCTCGACCAGTTCACTGAGTTTGTTCACGAACCTGTTCGCCATCCTCATCGCATACACGGACATCCCAAGATTAAACATTGATCAAAGTTATTGTCATTTGTTGATTTATGTGGTGGTATCCACGCCATCGTTTGTTATGCTGGCCCCGTCGTCGAGTATCGAGTCAGGCGCTGGCGGCTGAAAATCGATCTCTCGCCTGGAAGAAAAGGCGCAGAGATGTCTGTTGATGATAATAGAAAAGAGCCCTTCGGGTCGCTTCACTCACCGCTTGAGCCGCATGGGCAGGCCGCATTGCTCCTTGTTGAGAGCCTTATTCATGGACTTATCGAGCAGGCTGCCCTGACAAACGCCCGTGCCATCGACATCGTGGAGACCGCGTTGGAGGTTCAGGCCAGCATTGCGGAAGTCGCAGGCGCGGAAGAAGGTCAGCTAGGAAAAGCCTATGCTCTACTTACTGCGATAGCGGAGACATTGAAGTGGGATCGCGACCCTTGAGGTGTCGCGCCATCATCAACTGACAGCCCTAAATCGGGAGTTGCACCGCAATGGAACGAGCCCCATCAGCATTCCGTATATTGATTTTTGATTGTGAATGACATGAGCGATCACGGATACGATTGCGCATACGCGCCTATGGGGGCGAATTGAATGGGGCGTTATGTTGCCGGTATTTGCTGTGGCCCGTCAGGAAAGTGGAGCACCGCTCAGAAGATGCATTTGAAGACGCCGCCAGGATTTGTGCCAAACGGTCTTGTAGCCTTACGCCAATCCTCAATTAAATCTCATTGCCGTTCCTGCGGAACGGAATGATGCGAATGATGTTGGCGACGACCACCTTTCCGCGCGGCGGAAAGAGCGGCTACTAGCGGATTAGGGCAATAAATCTCAAGCCCGTCGAAAGCGTGCAAACACGCCTGGGGGTTCAATGCGAAGATATTCAATCTCTTGCTCGATTGAAGCCAGTTCGTCCCGGTAACCTGCGATTCGCTCCGGCCCAAGAGCAGCATCCAGATTATCGGCTTCCAATTTCAGTTTCGAAATCGTCCGCCGAACTTCATTTTCTGGAGCCGACGCCAGCGAGTGCGCGATCAGATCATGGAGCGCGTAAATCGCGCCGTCAGTGCGAAGGACGGCATCTTCAAGTTGCGCAAGGCGATCATGTATCGATCGTTGCATCAGACGATCTCCGGCAGGCAAATAGACATTAATTTACATTAATAACATAAGTTGTAATGGATACACCCCCCATTTGCAGATTTCTTATCGCCGAGGCGGCGGCGCCCATCCGCGGATCGGTGCGAATGCCACTGGATTTGTTCGGGCTGTGGGACATCTCAAGATCAACGAGATTGAGCCGTCGATCCCGGCTCGAAACCTAAGCCGGTGGTTCGACTTTGACCCATTCGTCAACAAGGCAAGCATATTGCCTGGGGCTGATGTGGGCTGCGTGATCGGTACGGCTACGAAATGCATAATCCTCCAAGGATCCACCTCTCACCTCCAGCCATTTGTGCAGGCTGGCGCGAGCATCGGCATCAGGTGGCAGTCGTTGGCTGCCAGAACCGCTGTGTGGCGGATTCCTCGCATAGCTAGCCCATCCTATTCATTGAGCGCCTGCATTCCCGAGCGCGCACCTGCTTGCGGATTTTCCACGTAATCAGGTCGCGCGGGATCGTAGCGTCTTTTTCATCGCGTGGGATCGAGAGGTTTG
>NZ_BAAILP010000008.1:0-1463 GCF_054589055.1 Novosphingobium sp. 11B
AATGCCCCCCACCTGCCCGGAAAACGAACTTATCATTGGGGCGAACGCGAACTTGCCCGAGCGCCACCGGTGCTGTCGGGCAAGCTGTATACGGCGCGCTTATCACCATTCGTAGGACTGCGGCGCCATGCCGAAGGCGGGCGCGACGACGCTGTTCCAGACCGTCATTCCGGTGCGACCTTCCGCATCCAGTTCGATCTGTTCCAGACTCTCGGCAGGTTGCCGGATGGCGACCGGAACGAAGCGCATGCGTAACCCGGACGCGGTGAACTCCCGTGGCGGGAATGTTCGCCAGAGACCCGCCAGTCCCAGGTCCAGTCGATGATGAAGACAGGGATCTCTCCAGCCCTCCGCCGATGCGAAAAGCTCCCGGACCGGTTCACTCACGCAGTCCTCCACAGAGGGGTGAAATCGACGAGCCGAGGCTTCGGCCAGAACAGTTTCGGGCAGGAGGCGGGCGAACGCCGGATCGCAGTGCTGAAGCGCCAGGGATGGATCGACGATGAGGAAGGGCGGCGCACAGGTCCAAGCATGACCTGTGATTTTGAGCGGACCAGGCTTCAGGGCAATCGTCTGCATCTCCCGCCGCAATCCGAGCGCCGGGGCCTCCAGGATCACCGACCCACAGACACCGAAACTCCAGATCCCGAGGCGATCGAGCATGCGCGTCATCATGCAGGAGGCGGGAACGCACCTGCCTCGCGCATCGTAACTGGTAAAAGCTTTCGCGAGCAGATGCGTCAGCTTCGGGACTGTCGCCCTGACATGGGCCTCATACTCCGCGGAGATCGGGCGCGTCATGACCCATTCCCCGTATCGGGCGAGATAGGAAGGGTTGGCGCTCTCCCGAGCAAGGAATGCCGACTGATCATAGAACCCGAACCGGCGCGTATCGATGCCGGATGCCATGAAGTCGGCGGTCAGCAGGTCATGCTGTCGTTCGCCGGGCGACGCTCGCTCCCGGACGCCCGGCATCGACCGATCTTCATCGCGGGTCATGACGGGTTTCGTTCCCCCGCGCCCTTCCGATGAGCGCGCGCAGGCTGCTGACGGGTATGAGGGTCATGGAGCCGATCTTCACGATCTCGAGGTCTCCGGAAGCGATGAGCTCGTAGAGACGAGAGCGTCCGATACCAGTAAGCTTCACCGCGGTGGGGATGCGGACCGTGAGCGGCTCCATCGGCAGTTCGTGCGCCGGGGTCCCCGGACCTCCTGCCGGCGAGTGGGAGCTGGCGTTTTCGCTGGGCGGGCTCGGCCTATGCGCCATGACGATGCTCCAATCCCGCAAGGATATGGCTGACCAGTTCCTCGGGAAGCCCCCAACCGCGGAAGAGATCGCGGGCGGCTTGGGTACCCGGCTCGAGGAGGTGCGGCGCGCGTGCCTCTATGTCGAGCAGGAGGAGCGACAGCGTGCAGGCCATGATGCCGAGCTGGGCCTGCTGGCTGGTCGCATCGGAAACCCG